>NZ_JAWOVM010000029.1:0-48143 GCF_033339895.1 Vibrio sp. 1751 | reverse complement strand
TCGTTTCCGCTCGACTTGCATGTGTTAGGCCTGCCGCCAGCGTTCAATCTGAGCCATGATCAAACTCTTCAATTTAAGATTTTGTTCGGCTCAATGAATACTGAACATTACATAAGTAATGTTTGAATTGACTGTGCTCTTATTGGTTTTTACTTTTGAAAAAGTAAAACAAAACAGCTCAAGGCTGCTTCCCAATTCGAATGGTCACTTCGTTTCATTGAAACCTAAATTGTTTCCGAAGAAACTATTTGGATTATCATCAACGAGTGCCCACACAGATTGATAGGTCTATATTGTTAAAGAGCTTGCTTCGTAAGCTTTGCTATCGAAGCGGAGGCGTATTCTAAGGAATTAACTTTCAGTGTCAAACACTTTTTAAAATTAATTTTTAGAAGCTTTCTTTCGCCTTATTGCCAATTGCTTTTGCGTTTCCGCTTTGCCCTGACAACGGAGGCGCATTATAGGGAGATGATTTTTCTTGGCAACCCCTTTTTAGAAAAAAACTTAAAAAAAAAGCATCGAGTGATTAAATCTCACTCAAACGCTTAATTTTAGCACTCAGTTGTTAACTTCAAGTAACAAATAGGCAATCAGTATGTGTCTACCCAGCTCTCTTTAAAGCTGGTGATATCAAGATCCAGTGATTGCGCCGCTTCGATTTGCTCGATAGCCTCCAATTCTTTATTAACACTGCTCATCGTCAGTGTGTTGTTGTCTAACTCAAACACTTGGCGTTGCGTGGTGTAATAGAACTTAAGCGTAGTGAGCGCTTTTACATTGTCATTGCTCGCGGCTGCTTTAATGCTTTTTAGTTTACGAAAGATTTTGTTGTGCAGTTGCTTGAGTTTCCAAACGTACAGCACTTCTTCCATGTATGGTCGAGTTTTAATTTGATTCAATAAAGAGAGGGAAGTTGCAACTGCGAGAACGACACCAATCAAATTCCAATGGAAATTGCCCGTTGATTGTTCTGGTACGACTTCAGTGTTGCCAAACAAAACAATCAGCAAGGTACTAAAGGCAAGAGAAGAGATGGCGAGCAACGCAACAAAACCGCCAATCACAAGGCTTACTTTCTTTTTATAAATGTCTTTATTTATCTGTTTGATTTCCATATACCGCTCCTAACAGGTTCCCTCTATTTTAACCAGCGCACTCCGCACGACAATCGAAGCTTTGTAAGTAAGTTCACATTTGCTATTAAACTCGCATCCCTTCCCTGCTTGGGTATATACTTCCGCGCATTCACTCTTCCTATATAGAGGCTAAATTCATGCGCTCTTTTGTTTTACGAGCTCGCGCGGCGCCAACCACCAGCAAAGCACTGTTAGAAGGTGTTGGTAATGAAGCGCATACAGAGATTCTTGCTCATACCATGATGAACACTATGTTCGTTGCTCAATCACACCGTGAAGATGTGGTTGTTCACTTGGTTTTGGAAAGCACAAAAGACTTCTCACGCACCATTACTATTCGCTCCAACGACATCACCAACATTGGCGGCTTCCATGAGTCAACCTTGATTGCAGCAGTGGCTCGCGCTTTGGATGCTTCGGTTGGTATGGGTAAAGAGCAGCTTCGTGAAGTTGAACCCGGTATTACGGTTCGTACAGTGAGCTTTGAACGCTTGGTGCAAGAACTGGCGGAAGACCACCAACTTTATATGTTGGACAAGAAAGGCGAATTTGTTCGTGACGCAGAAATTGGTGAAAATCCATGTTTCTTACTAACCGATCACATTCCGATGCCGAAGAAGTCGTTCAACAGCTTAAAGCGCCTTGGCACAGAGAAGATCAGCTTAGGTCCTAAGATGCTTTTCGCTTCTCAGTGTGTAGTATTGATCCACAATGAGTTGGACATACGCGAATTCTAGTTATTCGCGCACACGTTGCTAGATAATGAAAGAGGACTCTATTGAGTCCTCTTTTTGTTTCTATAGTAATGCTAAGTTTACTTACCACCAATGCTCAAACGAGCAAAACGAACGTCTGGCGAGAAGAAAGTTCGGCTATAGTTAATTAGCTGAGTATCACCTACTGCCTCAACTTCTTGCAGCATATTGTAGAAGTTACCCGCTACCGTGATCCCACGAACTGGTTGAATGCGCTTACCATCACGGCACAAGAAACCACTCGCGCCAAATGAGAAATCACCACTCACTGCATCCGCACCAGAATGGACACCTTGAAGTTCGACTAACTCTAGGTACTCACCCGCTTTTACTTCTGACGCACTGCTGTTACCCGTCGCAATCACTTTGTGATTCGCTGATACGTCTAGGCTCGATTTTGCACCGCGAGCGGCACTTGCTGTCGAGACTGCGCCCAAGTAACTTGCGGTCTGGCTGTTGTGTAGCAAGGTTTTCAACTCACCATTAGCAATCATGACATTATCTTGAGTAGCGAAGCCTTCACTATCAAAACTCGCGATTGCCATACCATTTGGCATGTAAGCCGTATCAGTAAAGGTAATTAAATCACTCGCAACACGTTGACCAAGCTTGTCACCCAGTGGCGTAATGCCTTTCATCGCGCTTACGCCAGAGAAAGCACTGCCGAAAGCACCGAATAAACTTGCTAGCGCATTGATGTGGAAAATAGCAGGGTAGTTACCTGTCGCAACCGGAGCGCCTTCCAGAAGATCACGAGCAAGGTTGTAGCCACCTTCTATACAGTAAGCTGGATTCAACTCATCAAAACGGCGACCAAGTGACATTCTACCCGCCATTGACTGTTTGCCGTCTTTTTCAAACAAGGTATACGCGTAACAAGTGAACGAGCGCTCGAAGTGTTGACACAATGTGCCTTGAGTATTGGCAATGATCAGTTGTGTTTCACCGTCACTGTAACCATTGTATGGTGAGCTTGAAGCGTGAGGCAGAGCCACAACACCTTGCTCAAGCGCAAGGGACAGTTCAATTTTCTCATCGACCGATGTGGTATCGTCTTGCGCAATTTCTGCAATATCAGTGGTGATTTTGCTGTTTACGCAGCTGATGGTTTGATGTTCATCTTGCTTGGAAAAGCGAGCACTTTGCAGCGCGTTTGTGAGCATCAAATCTAAACTTGGTTGCTCTAGTGATTCAGAATAACTTGTCGCGACACGAGCATCTTTAATAACTCGAACACCCAGCACTTGACTTGAGCTTACTTTGTACTCATCCAGCTTTCCTTGGTTCGCTTTCAGAGAAAAGCTGCTGTTGCGGTTTACAATGACGTCCGCTTCTGCACCTTGGCGTTTTGCTTCTGATAGGACGTAATCAACCGCATTAAGAAGTTGTTGTTCTTGGCTCATTAGTTACCGCCTCCTACCAGAATGTTATCGACTTTCAGTGTTGGCTGACCGACTGTTGTTGGTACTGAACCACTTACGGAACCACACATGCCCGGCGCAAGTGCCATGTCTTTGCCGACCATGCTGATTTCTTTCAACACTTTTGGACCCGTGCTGATCAGCGTTGCTGTTTTCAGAGGCTTGGTGATTTTGCCATTTTCAATGAGATAAGCTTCACGAACAGCAAAGTTAAACTCACCCGTACCCGGTTGAACCGAGCCACCGCCCATCTTCTTCGCATAGATACCACGCTCGATGCCTGCCAGCATGTCATCAAGTGAATGCTCGCCTTCTTCGATAAAGGTATTACGCATACGCGAGGTTGGTGCGAACTTGTAGTTTTGACGACGACCAGAACCCGTAGGTTCGTAACCTGTCTTCATGCCACCCATTTTATCGACCATAAAGCTGGTTAGCTTACCGTCTTTGATCAATTGGGTGCGCTGAGTCTTCATGCCTTCGTCATCAACATGAATCGAGCCCCATTCGTTGGTCATGGTGCCATCATCGACTGCATTCACCGCGGTGTGAGCAACCATTTCGCCCATCTTGTCGTGGAATACTGATGCTTTCTTCGCAACTGAAGTGGTTTCTAGCAAGTGACCACATGCTTCATGGAAGATAACGCCGCCAAAGCCGTTACCAATCACCACCGGCATTTCACCCGATGGACAAGCATCCGCGCCAAGTTTTACTAACGCTTGCTGCGCGATAGTTTGACCTAGCTCTTTGGCATCAAGCTGTTCACTGAATTCCCAACCAGCAAGAGCGCCAGGACCTTCCATACCAGAAGACTGCTCATTACCTTTTTGCGCGACAGTGTTACCAGCAACACGAATGTAGTGGCGAGTATCGTCAACGTGTAGACCTTCTGAGTTGAAGATAGACACTTGTTGCTCGCGCTGAAGAACGCTGCCAATAAACTGGCTGATATGTTCACTCTCAGCACGTGCGGCTTGGTCAACTTTCAATAGAAACGCGATTTTTGAATCTAGGTTAGCATCCTTGCTTAGCGGCATGCGGCAACCATGTTGGATTGGGTAGCGGTTCAAATTCAAAGAACCCGCTGACGCGATTTGCTCACGCTTGTCTTTTGCAGCAAGCAGCGAGGTTACGCGCTTTAGTTCGGCTTCATCTGTGCTGTTGGTGTAACCGTAAAGCACCTTATGACCGAAAAAAAGACGAATACCGATACCAAAATCGATACCCGAGTTAACCTTATCCACTTCACCAGATGCGATCTGGACAGTGTTGGTTTGGTGATGTTCAACGAATAGTTCAGCGAAATCAGCCCCCAAAAAGAGCGCATGATCGATCACTGACTTCGCTGTTACAGAATTAAGCATGAAGTCTCCTTGCTCGATGATCGTCTTAGCCATCCTAATTAACTGTGAAAAAGTTCAACAAAGTTAAATTGGTAACACGTTAAATTTTAACAGTTTTTTAACCTTGTTTTGTGCTAATCCTTGCTTAACGAGACCACGATTATTTATTAAATATTCCAGGTTCTGCTCATTCACCAGAGCGTTGCACTAGTAAATTCCACCCAGCAAACCATTTAGGTGCTTACTTTATCACTCACCTCGCATAATTGAATACTCATTATAATTACGCTCAAAAAACGTATCCCTTCCGCAATGGTCCTGCTATCATCCGAACGAAATAGTCGGGGGGCCACACGACAAGTGTTGGCTGAGATCGAAATTCGAGACCCGTTGAACCTGATTCAGTTAGCACTGACGTAGGGAACTATGCACACTTTGCCTTTCGTCGCCCCTCTTAGGTAAGCGATAGCGATCGAAAAATCGATCTATCTGCAACGGTCAAAGTCAGTTCCTATACGTCTTGTAGTAGGAGCGACCATGACGCAGCAATCACAACCTCATTCACATCAAACGCCAGCCTTGCCTACCCCTATCGTATTGACCATCGCGGGCTCAGACAGTGGTGGCGGTGCAGGTATTCAAGCTGACATCAAAGCGATGTCCGCAACTGGTAGCTTTGCCTGCTCAGTGATTACCGCCATCACCTCACAAAACACTCAAGGCGTCTCTGCGATTTTCCCAATTCCTCTCGACCATGTAGAGAGTCAACTCGATGCGGTATTCACCGACCTCAACATCGTTGCAGTAAAAGTGGGCATGCTGGCAGATTCCAACATCATCAAAGTCGTTGCTGACAAAATTAAACAATACCAGCCAAAACACCTCGTGATTGACCCTGTAATGGTGGCCACCAGCGGCGATCTATTACTGGAACAGTCGGCAATCAGCACTTTAAAAGAAGAATTGATTCCGCTCGCAGACATCATTACCCCTAACCTACCCGAAGGCGCAGCATTGACGGGTAAGCCAATGCCTCAATCAGAATCTGAAATGAACGATATGATTACCGACCTTCGTGCGCTTGGCGCCAAAGCTATTCTGCTCAAAGGCGGTCACCTTGAAGAAAATGAAAACAGCAACGATCTGCTTATCATGCAAGACAGTGCCGAGTTAATTAGCGCCAAGCGATTTCCAACCAAAAACACCCATGGCACAGGCTGTACACTTTCTTCCGCCATTGCGTCTTATCTTGGCCAAGGCAACAACCTACACAAAGCGGTGCACCTGGGTAAGCAGTACATCAGCCAAGCTATCGCGCACGCTGATGAATTGGATGTAGGTAAAGGCCATGGCCCTGTGAACCACTTTTTTGCGGGTCATACTTATGTTCGCTAACGCGATTGGCATTCAGCTTTCCGATGCTAGTCTGCGATACAAAGACAGCCAAACACCAACGCTAGCAGGGTTGAGTATGACTATTCCTGCTAATCAATGGACAGTGTTACTTGGTCGCAGTGGCTGCGGAAAAACGACGATCCTTCGTTATCTAGCGGGTTTGTTAGACGACAAAGTCGAATGGCATGGCGAGTTAACGACCACGGATGGCATCACCTTACACAAGCGTATTGCCTACATGGCGCAGCAAGACTTGTTGCTGCCGTGGTTGAATGTGTTAGACAACGTCTGCCTCAGTTCTCGATTTTCTCAAGAGCAAGCACCAGAACAAAATAAACAACGTGCACTGACTTTACTCAGCCAAGTGGGACTCGCCGATTACCCGGATGCTAAGCCAGCTCAGCTCTCTGGCGGCATGAGACAGCGTGTTGCCCTTGCTCGCACTCTGATGCAAGACAAACCTCTAGTTCTGATGGATGAGCCTTTCTCTGCGTTGGATGCGGTTACGCGCCATAAGTTGCAAACCTTGTCTGCCGATTTACTGAAAGATAAGACGGTTGTTCTAATTACCCACGACCCACAAGAAGCGGTGCGATTAGCTCACCAACTCTATGTACTGCAAGGCACGCCTGCGCAAGCTCAGCACTTGGTCGTTCCAGACTCCAAGCCGCCACGAGTTCTCGATGGAGAGTGCGCAGCGCTACAACAGGCGATTTTGGATGAATTGGAGAAAGACTATGAGTGATATGACTCAGTACAACTCCGTTTCGGCACGTATTAGTAAAAAAGAACGCGTGCCCCATCCGGCTCTGCGCTTGGTCATTAGCACGGCGGTGATCTTGGGATTGTGGCAGTTGGTCGTGGTGATATTCGATATGCCAAGCTTCATCTTACCTTCACCAATTGAAGTGCTGGATAGATTGGTCACTCGTTACGATGTCCTGCTCAAACATACTTGGGTTACTGCGCAAGAGATCTTACTTGGCTTGGCGCTTGGATTATCGATGGGTTTGCTGTTCGCATTGCAAATGCTGATGTTCGAGCCGCTGAAGCGTTGGCTATTGCCTATTCTGATTGCTAGCCAAGCGATCCCTGTGTTCGCCATCGCGCCAGTGCTCATGCTTTGGCTGGGGTACGGCATTGCATCAAAAGTAGTCATGGCGGCGATCATCATCTTTTTCCCCGTCACGACATGTTGCTATGACGGCTTGCGCAATACGCCAACAGGTTACCTCGACCTTGCCAAGACCATGGGCGCGTCTAAATGGCAGCTACTTCGTCATATTCAATTGCCAGCCGCACTACCAACTTTAGCCTCAGGTATTCGTGTTGCCGTCGTTATTGCGCCAATTGGAGCAGTGGTCGGTGAGTGGGTAGGTTCAAGCGAAGGCTTGGGTTATCTGATGCTCCAAGCCAACGCTCGCATGATCATTGATGAGATGTTTGCAGCGCTGTTTATCCTCGCTGTGCTGTCTATCTCACTCTACTTCATCACCGATAAATTATTGAAAAAAGCCATCCCTTGGGAAAGCAAATAATTACAGAAAATAACCAAAGAAAATTGGGAAAGAAAAGGAAGAACCCCGTGAATAAAAACAAACTTATGAGCGCTGCTGCTCTACTCGCTTCAGTGGTATCAACCAACGTGCTTGCCGCTGAAAAAGAGATGACACTGATGTTGGATTGGTTCGTCAATCCAAACCATGGTCCTATCGTTATTGCCAAAGAGCGTGGTTACTTCAAAGAGCAAGGTTTGAAGGTCAACATTCAAGAGCCAGCAGATCCAAGTACACCTCCTAAGTTGGTCGCTGCTGGCAAAGTCGACATGGCGATTTCATACCAACCAAGCCTAACTATCGATGTCGCAGCTGGTTTGCCACTAATCCGCTCTGCGACTCTGATTGCTACGCCACTCAACACGCTGATGGTGTTGGATAACGGTAAGAATGAAAACCTTGGTGACTTGAAAGGCAAGAAGATCGGTATTGCGATCGCAGGCAACGAAGAAGCGACAATCGGCACCATGCTAGCTGAAGAGAACGTGAAGTTTTCTGACGTACAAATCATCAACGTAGGTTGGGCACTGTCTTCGTCTCTTGCGTCTGGCAAAGTGGATGCGATTTGGGGCGGTCTACGTAACTTCGAAACCAACCAACTTGCACTAGAAGGTTATAAAGCTAAGGCCTTCTTCCCTGAAGAACACGGCGTACCAGCGTATGACGAGTTAGTCTTCGTAGCCAATGCAAAAACCTACGACAAAGAAGCCATCAAGGCATTCAACAAAGCGCTAGAGCAAGCAACCACTTACATCGTTAACCATCCAAAAGAGTCGTGGAAAGAGTTCGTGGCTTATTCACCAGACACGCTCAACAACGAGCTTAACCAACGCGCTTGGAACGACACGCTAACTCGTTTTGCTCTTCGTCCATCCGCAGTAGATCTGAAACGCTACGATGATTATGCGCAATTCATGTATTCACAAAAAATCATCGAAACACTGCCAAAAGCGAAAGATTACGTACCGAGCTTTGACTAATTCTACTGACCTTAGGATCTCAGCCTAGGGTCTTTTGATAACGAGATACCCATAATGAAATACCAAGATTTGATCGACGCTTGCCGCCAAGATTGGCAAGAATACACTGAGCATGCTTTCGTACAGCAATTGGCAAAAGGCACTCTGACTCAGCCTTGTTTTCTGCATTACCTAAAGCAGGATTTTCTTTTCCTAAAGCAGTACGCACGAGCTTACGCATTAGCGATCTACAAAGCGCGTACTTTGGATGACATGCGCCGCGCTCTCCCAAGCGTACATGCATTGCTCGATTCTGAAATCGCCCACCACGTGACTTACTGTGAGCAATGGGGACTGACAGAATCCGACTTAGAAAACGAGCCAGAAGATTTCGGCACTGTGGCTTACACGCGCTACGTATTGGATGCTGGCATGACGGGCGATCTTGTTGATCTATACGCGGCACTAGCACCATGCTCTATCGGTTATGCCGTAATCGGTAAAATGCTGATTGAAGATGAGAACACGGTAATCGAAGGCAACCCATACGCAAGTTGGATCAACCTCTACGGTGGTGAGGAATTCCAATCTGGTGTCGCAAAAGGTGCAGAACACTTTAATCAGTTATTGGCGGAAATCGACATCAATAGCCAACGCGGTCAAAACCTGATTCAGGTATTCAAAACTGCAACGCGTATGGAAGTGGCATTCTGGCAACAAGGTCTGAACGCTCAGCAAGATTAATCGGAGAGTCTCATGTTAATTGAACAAATCACCCAAGCATTAACCGCAGTACGCCAGCAAAAGCCGTTAGTCGTCAACATCACTAACTACGTGGTGATGAACAACACGGCAAACGCGCTATTGGCTATCGGTGCTTCTCCAATCATGGCGCACTCCAAGCAGGAAATGGCCGAGATGATGTCGTTCGCTGGCGCACTGGTTATCAACATCGGTACCCTAGACAGCGTTTGGACACCGCGTATGAGCTATGCCGTAGAGCAAGCCAATGCAAATGGTAAAATCGTTGTACTCGACCCCGTCGGTTGTGGAGCAAGCTCATTACGTACCGAGACATCACGTGAGATCGCACGCCTTGCAGACAAGTTGATCATTCGTGGTAACGCTTCAGAAATCATCGCTCTCGCTGGCGAGCAAGCACAAAGCAAAGGCGTTGATGCGTTAGACAGCAGCGACGCAGCACTTGGCGCAGCCAACTTCTTAGTCGCAGAGTATGGTGCAAGTGTAGTGATTTCTGGCGAGACTGATTACATCGTCACGAAAGAGCAAACCGTCCAGTTGAATAATGGTCACGAGATGATGCCTTACGTAACGGGCATGGGCTGCACACTAACGGCACTGACGGGGGCTTTCGCTGCTGTTGGTGATCACTCCGGACTTGCTGCTGCGGCGGTACTGGGCGTTGTTGGCGAAATTGCAGCGGAACAAGCTCGTGGTCCAGGTAGCCTGCAAATGAACCTGTTGGATGAGCTTTACCAGTTGGATGAAGAAACGCTGGCAAAACGCCTAAAGCTCCAAGTGAGCAAAGCTTTTCTCTAACAAATATCGGCCTCTCATTCCATCTAGATGAGAGGCCCAAAGGAAACAAAATGAACGCCTATCGTTTATATTTGGTCACCGATGACCAACAAGATTTAGCCACACTAAAGCGTGTTGTGAGAAAAGCCGTGGAAGGTGGCGTGACCATGGTACAAGTTCGCGAAAAACACGGTGATGTGCGTGCGTTTATCGAACGAGCTCAAGCCGTAAAGACTATCCTTGAAGGTACTGGCGTCCCGCTAATCATCAATGATCGTGTTGATGTTGCCCTTGCCGTCGATGCCGATGGTGTTCACCTCGGGCAGTCAGACATGCCAGCAGAGATCGCTCGTCAATTGATTGGCCCAAACAAGATTCTCGGCTTATCGATTGAGACTGAAGAGCAGCTGGCAGAGGCGGGTTATCTGCCCATTGATTACATCGGTTTGAGTGCGATATTCGCTACACCTACCAAAACCAACACCAAAAAACACTGGGGTATTGAAGGTTTGAAGATGGCGCTGAACACCACGCCCTTACCAATCGTCGCGATTGGTGGCATCAACGAAACCAACATTCCTGCCCTGAGTGCGACAGGTGTGCATGGTTTGGCTTTGGTTTCTGCCATTTGTCATGCAGAAAACCCAACCAAAGCAGCAGAGTACTTACTTTCTCTGATGGATTAAGACCCCAACGCTTAAGGATGAGCGCCTTTACCCTCCGGATAAATGTCATCAATTCATCACTCAACCTTCATTCTCTCGTCAAATTGACAGAGCGTTGATAAGTTTTTCACGCCAGATAACGTAAGATAAGCCCCTTATTTTCACGTGGTTGAATAACCCTCAATAAAAACAAAACGCTCTCAATGAAAACCAAAAAATATGGATTGATGATGCTCGCCTTGTTTGTTCTTGGCATCATCCCAATGTCGCTGTTTGGCTCTTATCACAATCTCACTTCACAGGTGCCTGAAAGTCTGGGTATTACTTTTACTTTGCTCACAGATTCTGCTGGTAGCAAAGGCTTTTTAATTACGTTAACACTGCTACTGCTTTCTTTATTTCGCTTTAAACCAAGTCGCATTGAGTGGATACAAAGACTCTCAATGTTAGGGTTGTTACTTGTGATTGGTTTTGCCAGCAAAACGGGGCTAAAACTGATGACAGAAAGCCCGCGTCCCTACGCCGAACTGCTTGCTGCAGAGCAATTGATTGAGCACCCAGAAGCGTTTTATCAGTTGGATACAAAGCAGCAAGCCAACGTAATTAACCAGATTTCTGAACACGTCAGTGATTGGCGAACGCGCCATTGGCAAGGCGAGAAAGACTATTCTTTCCCATCCGGCCATACGATTTTCGTTTCGATTTGTTTGGCTTTCTTTGGCGGGTTGTTCTTACAGAACAAGTGCTATATCTCTGCACTGTCATTATGGATGTGGGGAATGAGCGTCGCATATAGCCGCTTATGGCTGGGGATGCATCGCCCTGAAGATTTAATAGGCTCAGTCTTGTTTGTCGCGATTGTATTTACTTTACTCCCGACATTTCAGATTAAGAAACAGATGCCATTTGTTTCTCTCGCTTCGCGCTAATGTGAACGATGACTAGATAAAAAAGAAGCCAGCGATTCGCTGGCTTCTTGCTTTAAAACGCTACTTTTTTCTAACCATTTCTTGGTGGTTCAAACGCTGTTAGTTCTAATTCTGGGCCAGTGTATTTTTCAATACGAACCAGTGCCGAGTTCGCCGCACAGCCGTTTGCAAGTCGAGAGGTCGGAATATCCAACGTTAACACGTTACAACCGCCGTTCTTACAAATGCCGATTTTCGGATCCAGATCCGGCCAGCCGCCTTCATGAATACACACTGAACCTTGCTTGATTCGGTCAGTCACTTCTGCACCAACCAATACTTGGCCACGGTTGTTAAACGCACGAACTAAATCGCCCGTTTTAATACCACGCGCTTTCGCATCTTCAGGGTGAATCCAAATAGGTTCACGGTTTGCAATTGCGTACTCTTCGCGAATCTTCGCGTAGTTAAACTGGCTGTGTAGACGATGCGCTGCGTGCGCGGTCATTAGCTGCAACTCGCCGTCTTTTGCATTGCCAGTGTACTCGGTTGGTGCCATCCACGTTGGGTGTGGAGGACAGTCTTCCAACTGATAACCTTCAATGGTTTTCGAGAAGATTTCGATCTTACCACTTGGTGTACCGAGTGGATTCATGATCGGGTCTTCACGGAAATCTGCGTAACGAACAAACTGTGCGTTCTTCTCGTTCCACTTCATCTCGATCAGTTGGTTATCTTCCCAGAACTTGCTGAAGTTCGGCATTGCTACGCGAGAGCCACGGCCACCTTGTTGCGCCGCCTTGTAGAAGCCGTACAGCCATTCCATTTCGGTTTTACCTTCAGTGTATACGTCACGGCCACCCGGAGCTAGCATCTCTGCCATGTCCGCGAATACATCGAAGTCATTACGCGCTTCACCTTGCGGCTCAACCACTTGCTTCATTGGCACCAAGTGTTGGTTACTGTAGTCACCCGTCATCGTTAAGTCGTTACGCTCAAACGATGTGGTGATTGGCAGAACAATGTCCGCGTGCTTCGCAGCCGCCGTCCAGTAAGGCTCTGAAATCACGATCAGTTCAGGCTTTTGCCATGCTTTAATCAAGCGGTTGGTATCTTGGTGGTGAGTAAAGTTCGCACCACCGGCCCACCAAATCATCTTGATGTCCGGGAACGTCAGTTCATGACCGTTATGATGGTAGGATTGACCTGGGTTTTCCAACGCCTCGACAATACGCGCTACAGGGAAGCTTTGCACCGCGCCAGACACCGCCCAGTCGTTCCCCGCAGAAGAGCCGCCACCCAGCGATGCCGAAATCGCAGGAAGTACGCCAGCATCACGAGCAGGGTTACCACCGTTTGAGTAGTGGTAAGAGAAACCAAAACCACCGCCCGGTAAACCGATCTGGCCCAACATCGTTGCCAGTGTAACCAGCATCCAGTGACGCTGCTCACCGTATTGTTGGCGCTGCATGCCCCAACCCGCCATCAGCATGGTGCGGTTTTTACTGAAGATGTCAGCCAGTAGCTCAAGTTGCTTCGCAGGTACGCCACAGATTTGTGATGCCCATTCTGCTGATTTTTCTACGCCGTCTTCTTCGCCCATCAGGTACGCTTCAAACTTGTCGTAACCTGCGGTGTATTTATCGAGGAAGGCTTTATCGTGCTTACCTTGTTTCACTAAGGTGTGTGCGATACCCATCATCATTGCCACGTCGGTCATTGGGTGAGGAGCAATCCACTCCGCATTCTCACCAAAGAACTCGATGGTTTCAGAACGAATAGGGTCAATAGCGATAACCGTCTTGCCTGACTTTTTCAACTGATGGAAGAACTCAAGACCAGCACAGTCTGTTGAGCTCCACGCGATTTTTAGAGTGTTGATTGGGTTTAAGCCCCAAAGCACAACCACATCGCTGTGCTCTAATACCACTGGGTACGTGGTTTGTTGCTCGTACACTTCGATAGAGCCCACAACGTGCGGCATGATGATCTGCGCAGCACCCGTTGAGTAGTCACCCAAGTGGCCTGAATAGCCACCCGCCATGCTCATGTAACGTTGCAGCAAGGTTTGTGCTTTGTGCAGCACGCCACTTGAACGCCAGCCGTAAGAGCCTGCAAACACAGAAGCCGGGCCATATTCTTTGCGAATTCGCATGTGCTGTTCGTGGATCAGCTTGTAAGCCTCATCCCAAGACACACGCACAAACTCATCACTACCGCGCACACCTTCTGGCGACGATGGGTTTGCCAAGTAGCCTTTACGTACCATTGGGTACTTCACACGCGCCTTGGTATGCACTTGGTCAGGCCCAGTAGTTTGTAGGCTATTTGGTACAGTTTGTGGAAGAGCATTAGTAGTCGAAACCAACTTACCATCTTTCACTTCACACAGCATTGGGCCCATGCGGCCCGCCGTTAGAATGCCCTTGCCACGCTGGTTTGAAGACGCAACAGACATAGGTGCAAATGAAGTGAATGCCATTGCACCAGCCGCCATACCAGTGCCTTTTAGAAATCCGCGACGGGTCATATTAGTCATAATCTTATCCTTCTATTTATCGTTAGTGACCAACCACATCTTTCGCGTGGTGCTGGAAGAACTTGGTTAGAATTTCTAGGTTCTCGGCTGAAATATCAGTTCGATCACCCATACTTTTCGCTACCGGTCCCCATGCATTCACTGTGAAGTGATTTGAAGGAATTTTCGCGTGACAAGTTGCACAGTAAACGTTGTCCAACTCTTCTGCGTATGACCATACGGGTTCAAGCGTGTCAACAACTGGAGAATCAATAGCGCCAGTTAGAGAAACCGCGCGCCATTCGTTGCCGTAAACATCTGCCTCAAATTCACCAGTTTCAAGCGCTTGTTGGCCTTGCTCTGTTAGCGTTGCAACGATGGCACGTTGACCTTCTCCCATGTAAAGTACTTGCTCTGCGCCTTTCATTTGGAATGCGTTCAACTTAACAGTGCGGTTGTCGCCTTCAGAGCTGATTACTTCCAACTTCGTCGTTGGGTTAATTTTACCCATCTCACCCATTGCGATTTCAGTCACAGGGTAAACGACTTTGGCACCAGGTGATGTTTTTGTGGTGAAGCTCATCAACGTTTCAAATGCCTTGCTGTCTAGCTCTGCTTCTGGTGCAAAGTGCGCCACACCTTTATGACAATCGATACACGTTTGATCGTTTGCTTTCGCGTAAGCGTGCATCTTCGCCGCATCACGTGATTGCTCAAACTCTTCCATTGCATCGAAATCATGACACGAACGACACGTCGCTGAATCATTTTCACGGAACTGAGCCCATACCGTTTCAGCCATATCTTTACGATGTGCTTCATATTTCTCTGGCGTGTCGATCTTACCTGTCACAAATTCATGGTAGATGTCTTTCGACGCGCGAATTTTGGTGATCAGGTAATCCATTGGTTCTTGAGGAATATGACAGTCAGAACATTCCGCGCGAATGCCTTTCGCATTACTGAAGTGCACTGAGCCTTGGTACTCTTTGTAAGGGGTTTCCATAGAGTGGCACGAGAGACAAAATTCAGTATCTGAGGTGTAATGCATTACTGCCGCACTCCCCCCCAAAGTTAACCAGCCCACACCAATGCCGGCAGCAACCAGCAGTGCAACATATCGTTTTTTTATTGACATAATTAGCAACACTTCCAAATAAAATGTAATTATAGGTCGCAAATTACTACTTTATGGGTAGTTCTCTCTTGATCCACATCATTTCCGTGTTGCTCTGTATGCCTCAAGTATGAAATTTTGTTATTTGCATCTCAAAGATGAATATATGGCAATAATCCATTACCCAGCCAACTATTCACCACATAAATCACTTTTATGAATGCAACTATTTGATTAAACAGATAAGAGGATGAGAGACTGAATCTCCACATTGATGCAGTAAGGACACGCATGTCAGTTTACATCGAGACGCACAGAAGCCAATTAAGACCCATCAAAGCCAGTGACTGGGAACTCTTTCAACGATTACTCTCCGAACAAGAGGTTATTGCGCTCTGTTTCGATCGTCCCAGCGAAACAGAAATAAGAGAAAAATTTGCTTCGCGATTATTACCATGGACCCCAAATTGCCAGCATTGGCTTTGCCTTGTAATACTCGATAAGCAATCTGAACAACCCATCGGCATCACTGGCTTTGCTATTGAAAACGGTAAGGCAGAGGTAGGTTACTTACTTTTGCCGGAATTTCATGGCCAACAGTTTGGAACAGAAACTCTTCAAGCGCTTCTATACTGGGCAACCTCGACACATAACATCAACCACTTTTCCGCGACGGTCACTGAAGGCAATATTGCGTCAGAGCGTGTCCTGATAAAATGTGGTTTCGAACTCATTGAGGTCATTCCAGACGCATACCAAATTGGTGGCAAACCCTACGCCGATAAAATCTACTCACTACATAAATAAGGACGTATTTTGAATAAAGTAGTCATCATTACCGGCGCAAGCCGAGGTATTGGAGCCGCAGCGGCGAAAAAGCTGGCCGAGCAAGGCTATCGCGTTTGCGTTAATTACCGCACTCAGCAAGAGGCCGCCGACCAAGTTGTGGCAGAAATACAAGCAAACGGTGGCAAAGCGATTGCCATAGCCGCAAACGTAGCCGATGAGAAGCAAGTGCTCTCCTTGTTTGATGAAACAGAACGTGAATTTGGTGCAGTGACGCACTTGGTCAACAACGTTGGCATCCTATTTACTCAATCGCCTTTGTCAGAAATTAGCTTAGAACGCTTTCAGAAAGTAATGAACACCAATGTGAATAGCTGTTTTCTCTGCTGTCGAGAAGCGGCGAGGCGATTCAGTGCAGGCGGTGCAATTGTGAATGTCTCCTCTGGAGCGTCGCGCTCAGGAGCGCCATTTGAGTATGTCGATTACGCCACATCAAAAGGCGCGATGGATACCTTAACTAAAGGGCTCTCGCTAGAGTTGGCAGAGCGCAATATTCGCGTCAATGGCGTTCGACCTGGTTTCATTTACACTGATATGCATGCCGACGGCGGAGAACCAAACCGAGTAGATAGACTCAGCCCTCAAATTCCTCTTAAACGCGGTGGCACGGTAGAAGAAGTAGCAAATGCGATCGCTTGGCTATTAAGTGACGAAGCCTCTTATGTCACGGGATCATTTATCGATATTGCAGGGGGCAGATAGAATGCAAGTCCATATTCGACAAGCGATTCCCGATGATTTAGACGAAATTTTTCAGCTTAATTTTCAAATTAATTCACTGCATTTTGCGAATGCGCCAGAAGCCTTTGTTGCGCCTTCAGAAGCTGACCGCGAATTTCTTGCACAAGCACTAGAGAACAAAGAGCGACTCTTTTTGATTGCCGAACGCGAACAGCAAATTCTCGGCTTCTTAACCGCGATGATCACCCAAAACGACACCGTCAGTTTTCTGATCAAAGACCCAATTTGTCGCGTGGGAACAATTGTTGTCGATGAAGCGCAAAAGCAGCAAGGAATCGGCCGCCAACTGCTCCTAGCCTGTGAGCAATGGGCGCGCGACGCCAATGCCACACAAATTCGATTGGAAGTGATGGAATTCAATCAGCCAGCACAGCGCTTTTACGATAATCAAGGTTTTAAAACTAACTCACGCATTATGCTGAAACATTTGTAACGATAACGACAATTAAGCGCTTTTCACGACTAAACCCACCTAAATCGTATTTATCGATGCAATTTACCCCCTAATTTTAGAAAAAGACGATATGATGTGCGGATAAGGAGATTCGAACATGATTTATCTTTTCGATTGGGGGAACACCTTGATGGTAGATTTCCCTGAGGCACAAGGAAAAATGTGCGATTGGGAACACGTAGAAGCAGTCCCTCAAGCCAGAGAAACACTGGCAATACTTTCCCAAAATCATCCCATCTACATTGCGACCAGTGCATCTGATTCCAACATGGAAGAGGTTCAGCGTGCATTTGTTCGCGTCGACTTAGACCAATACTTAAATGGCTATTTTTGTTTTGCCAACCTCGGCATCGCTAAAAACCAACCTGAGTTTTATCTCGCCACCGCAAAACAGTTAGGGGTTAACGTGAGTGGAATAACCATGGTTGGCGATTTACCTCACAAAGATATTTACCCTGCGATGAAAGCGGGCGTAAACACAATTAGGTTTAACCCAACGGGCGCTGATGCACCAGCCGAAGCCATTCCTAACCAAATTCGTTGTTTATCTGAGCTTATCCCCTAACCGTTACTAACCTGCACTAATCAAGGAAGATGAATGCAAATCAGATCCATCAAGGTGAGCGATATCGCGCGCTTCACCGCGCTGTGGAATCGAGTGTACTCCGAAGGGGAATTTTTGATTTCTCCTGCACCCGATAACGCAACGCTTCGCAGAATCCTGCAACGTGTGGAAAACGAGTCCATCCCTCAGTTTGTCGCGTTTGACCGCCAAAAACTTATCGGTAGTGTTGAAATCTACCCAGCTGAGATGTGCGGTTACGAAAGAGAGCAACGCCTTCGCGTCGGTATTCTTGGTATTCACATCGACAAAAACTACCGAGGCAAAGGATTGGGGCGGAAACTATTGGCAGTCGCGATCGCACGTGGTTGGGAATTTGGTTACGACCAAATCGCACTCTACGTATACACAACCAACACACCAGCGATTGCTTTGTATGAACGGTTTGGATTTGAACATCAGGGAGAACTTGGGGAAGTGACCTTGCCAAATGGTAAAGTCTTGATGAGTCAAAAAATGATATTGTATAAAGCGCAAAGCCGTTCGAAAAGCCCAGATTTGTAGAGTCACGATAACCGTTGTTCGCAACACTTATTCGGGGTTAACACCCTTGCGTCACATGCCCTCGAACAATTGAATCGTTAGAGGCTTGATTCACGTAGTAGAAATAGCATGCTTCTTCTGCCAGTGTGTAACCTTGCGGCCAAATGTACACCACGCGATCAACACCCGATTTATCTAAGAACTGATAATCAGGAATAGCGACAAAATGAGCACTGTTTGGGTGCTGCTGACCGATGATGCAAAAATCACTGCCTTTGCACGGCACGTCAATTTTCGAATAACCTCTGGCTGGTAGATCGATTTCTAACAAAGCTTCGAATACTATCGGCACTCGCTTCTGGCATGCCTTTGCGTGTTTTGACATGTCGGTCAATGTAGTGAACGTGCTCTTGGCCGTAAGCGTTATCAATCACTGATTGAGCATGGAAGAATTTGAGAGCCGTACCCAAAGAAGACTGAGAACTGTGCAGCATCGCAGCGTATGCTTGGCGATGAATATCGAGTAGTACTGGTAAAGCAGCTAATGCGATGAAAGCCAAAGTGGTAAGCACTATGGTGATTTCCATCAGCGTAAATCCCTTTGATTTCACGTTTCTTATCTCAACTAGCCCAAGACAATAGCCCCACATCCATGTGAGACCGAGCCAATATATCGCCAATTTCTTACGATTAAAGGCTTAAGGGGTAAGAAGAGACAAACACCACGCAAACTTGAGAACAGCAGCCAAATAGCCGTGTAACAAAACGACGCTATGTGTCAGATATTAGAAGGTTTTTACTCTCTAGTTACTGAGTAAAGGCACATTATTTCGCACCAGACCACGACGAACATTCGTGCACATTTTGCCAAAACGACGAATCTCATCGAACTGCGGAACAATGCCGCGCTCCATGGCTGACTCCCAATAAGTGACTTCTGAATCGACCATTTCCAACAATTTCTTCGGACAGCCAATGCACTGCCCTTCTGGTCCACATACAAACGTTTCTGGTTCATAAATTGGTAGTTCCGCTTTTACTTGCTCGATGATGCTACGCATGGCGGTCATTCGATCTGGCTTTACCTTCATCATTCTGCTCCACGGATTAAGATGAAGCAGATTGTACCCACTGATACGCAAATGTCCCTAGCCAATTTAGGTATATTCTGTTTGAATCGATTTCTTTATCGTCAGATCCGGCTTTTTAACCACCAAATACACCGCCGTAGCTGCCAGTACGAAACCAGAAATCCCCATCCAATCAAATGACTCTCCAAACGCGAGCCAAGCCTGAATCGCCGTCGTTGGCGGCACTAGGTAGAATACAGAAGCTACGCTCGATGCAGCACCGTTCTTAACCATGTACAGCAGCAGTAGAATAGCTACACAAGAGAGCACGACGACCAACCACAACACAGTCAAAATAAACTCCAGTTCCCACTGCACTTGCATGGTTTCAAACTGCATCGCAACGGGCAGAAACATGACGAGCGCGGCCAAATATTGCACCGTCGCACCACCCACCATATCCACTTGTTGGCAATGTTTTTTCTGATACAGCGTCCCTAGCGTGATACCAACCAAAGCCAACAAACACAAACCAATGGCCAACACTTTATGCTGCTCGGATTGCCACTCCATTTTGCCCATCAACACCATAGCGATACCGACAAAACCAAGAGCCAAACCCAACCATTGCGAGGGTTTAAATTCCTCACGAACAAACGCCACCAGTAAAGCCGCGGTTAAAATCGGTTGAATACCCACCAGCAACGAACTCAACCCAGCAGGCATACCCAAGGCGATAGCGAAATAAGTACCGCCCAGATAGAAACCGTGGATCAACGCACCAACTACACAGCTGTGCCAAAAATCTTTTCCTGTCGGCAACCTTCTACGCAATACCGCCACAAGAACCAGAAACAATAAGACATTGAATGCCATACGGATAGAAAGTAGTGTCGCTGGCTCGGCATATTGCAAACCAAAACGCGCACCAACGAATCCAGAAGCCCAAAGGATGACAAATACAAAAGGGATGGCTCGGATTAACATGATCGCCTCACTCACGCTTGTTTTATGTTTTGAGATACTGCTAATGTAATTAGGTACAGTGTTTTCAAAAAGTGACAGATGGAAGTGTTTTTATGGGTACAGATTTATTGGAAAGCGGTGAAGGGAATAAGTACCTCGTGGTGGAAAAACACCTCAAACAAGCCATCAATGGTGGCGTTTATCAGGCGGATGATCGACTGCCCTCCATTCGCTCGTTGAGCCAAGAATTAAACGTCAGTAAAAATACCGTGATTCGTGCGTATCAAGAGCTGGAAGCACAAAACTTGGTTTACTCGGTTCCCAAATCGGGTTATCGAGTTAAAGTCGCCTTGCCGACCTCTCGCTCAATTCCGGATCCGACTCGCGTGGATTTGCTCTCGATCTGCAAAGAAATCCTTACTTATCCTGAATACCAAGAGCGTTTGCCTACCGGTTCTGCCCACCCAAACATTGACTCCCCCGCGATCAAAAGCTTGTACGCCGAGATCGGCCGCCACAGCCGCCAGCAAACGCATGTACCGAGCCATTACCAATTACCACCCGGTGATCACCTCTTAATCAAACAACTAGCGAAAATCACACAAGATTTGGGCACGCCAGCCAAGTTGGATGAGATCATGGTGACGCACGGCGCGCAACAAGCCATTAGCCTAGCGCTGCGCGCAACGACACAAAAAGGCGATATCGTCGCGGTGGAGTCCCCTTGCTATTTTGGCAACTTATTGATGCTAGAATCACTCGGCCTCAAAGTGGTGGAAATTCCGAGTTGCCCACGCGACGGTATGTGCCCCGAAGCCTTAGCAAAAGCAA
Source organism: Vibrio sp. 1751 (assembly GCF_033339895.1). Classification (NCBI taxonomy): domain Bacteria; kingdom Pseudomonadati; phylum Pseudomonadota; class Gammaproteobacteria; order Vibrionales; family Vibrionaceae; genus Vibrio; species Vibrio sp. 1751. The sequence continues at coordinate 26,815 of NZ_JAWOVM010000029.1, read as the reverse complement.
TGGCGACATGGGACATAAAAGCGATCATCGTAACGCCAAACTTCACCAATCCAACTGGTGCCATGATGCCGCTAGAAAAGCGTCAACAATTACTATTGGCGTCCGGCAATATTCCTATTATCGAAGACGATGTGTTTGGCGGGTTAAGTTATGATAAGCCGTTGCCAAGCTTGAGATTGCTCGATGACAAGCAACGCGTAATTTACGTAAATTCGTTATCCAAAACGCTCGATTCGCGTTTGAGAATTGGTTGGATGTTGGCGGGGCGATATCGAGATCAAATTGAGCAATATCTACTGTGTGAGAACATGGGCAGTTTGAACCTGATGCAATCCGCCGTGGCAACGTTTCTAACGTCAGGCAAGTATCGAACGCATACTGCGCGAATGGGTCGGGTTTATCAAAACAACATGCGACGATTTATCCAGATGCTTCATCAATACTTGGATGAATACGAACCTCTAAAAAATCGATACCAGATCAACGCCGTACAAGGCTCGTTCTTACTTTGGTTGCGACTGCCCGAAGACACGGACAGCTATGCGTTGTATCAAGCATGCAATAAGCACAGAATCAGCCTACTTCCCGGCACCGTATTTGGCACTCAAGGGCAATATCGGCATTGCGTACGCCTCAGCGTGGCAAACTTTGGTCATGAAACCGATTGGAGTCAAGCGATGCAAACACTGGCAAAATTGATAGCAAAGCATGCCTGTTAACTCGCTCTTGCTAAATGAACTTATGCCTACACACGCAAACACGTAACAACAAAAAACTCCACGCAAAGGTGGAGTTTTTCATATCGTCATCGCCTTCAGTGCGACTTAATTTGCCACATTCTCGCGACGTTTTCGGCTAAGTTAGCAACGTTGACGTCGGCCTCTTTCATGGCCTCAGGTAAGCTCATCGCCCTTGGTACACAAGCAAACACCGCATCAATGCCGCACTCATAAACCGCCTGATAGTTGTCGCCCACACAGCCTGCTAATGCAATGACTGGTAAATTACACTGCTTGGCGACCTGAGCAACGCCCATCGGCGTTTTGCCATGTGCGGTTTGATGATCGATTCGACCCTCGCCTGTAAATACGATATCCGCATCCGCAACATGCTGAGCAAGTTTGACCGTTTCAAGCACAATCTCAATTCCCGGTTGCAAACGTGCTGGCGTGTACCCGAGCAAGGCCGCGCCCATACCACCAGCAGCACCCGCCCCTTCACGAGTCAGTACATGCTTACCCGTCGCTTGTTCCGTCAACTCGCCAAACTTGCGCAATGCGTTATCGAGCAGAGTGACGTCTGATACGGTCGCTCCCTTTTGCGGGCCAAAGATAGCCGACGCGCCTTTGTCACCACAGAGTGGGTTATCAACATCGCACGCTACCAACACTTCGCAAGTTGCTAAACGAGGGTCAAGACCAGAAATATCGATGGACGCAAGCGCCGCTAACCCGCCTCCATTTGGGGTAATTGCATGACCAGACTCATCAAGAAACGCCACCCCCAACGCGGTCAACATGCCCACGCCACCATCATTGGTAGCGCTGCCGCCCAAACCAATGATTAAGCGTTGAATACCTCTATCTAGCGCGTGTTTGATCAGCTGTCCAGTACCAATGCTACTGGTCAGTTTTGGGTCGCGAGCGTCACTCGGCACAAGGTGCAACCCACTGGCCTCCGCCATTTCAATAACCGCGGTTTCGCCGTCGCCGAGGATGCCATAAAACGCTTCAACATCATTCCCTAATGGCGCGGTCACTGTTGTGAAGACTTGTTCGCCTTGAGTTGCATCTATCAAAGATTGAACCGTGCCTTCGCCACCGTCTGCGACCGGAACCGTAACAAACTCAGCATTATGCCATACGCGAGCAAGACCCGTTTTGATCGCCTCGCTCACTTGTTTGGCGGTTAAGCTTTCTTTAAATGAATCAGGTGCAATTACCACTTTCATACGTATTTCCAGAGACTTATAAGAGAACGAGGCTCAAAATGTACACCAATGCCATTGCCGTGACACCTTGAACGAGCGTAGCCATGGTTTGCGCGCGGTACGCTAAGCCCACCGACATGCGGCTAAACTGCGAAACTACCCAGAAGAAACTGTCGTTTGCATGAGAGACCGTCATCGCACCTGCACCGATCGCCATCACCGTTAATACGCGGCCCATTTCTGAATCGAGCCCCAATTGCGTAAGCATAGGCGCAACCAAAGCCGATGTGGTCACCAGTGCAACCGTTGACGAACCTTGTGCCGATTTTAGCGCAGCCGCAACGATAAATGGCATGAAAATACCCACGCCCAGCGCCGATAGCGTCGTACCCAAGTATTCACCTAGCGGCGTGGCTTTTAATACCGCGCCAAATGCGCCACCCGCACCGGTAATCAAAAGAATAGGCGCAGCAGCCGTAATACCTTGGCTGATTCGCTCGCCAAATTCTTCAATCTTGTTGTCTGATTTGAGTAGGCGAACAGAAAGGAACAGGCCAATCACTAATGCAGTTAGTGGCTGTCCTAAGAAAGTCAGAACATCAAACACAAAACCTTCGCCCAGCGGTAGGCTTGGGAATTTCGCGATAGAGCCAAAACAGATCAATAAGATAGGAACAAAAATAGGAGCGAATGCTTGGCTCGCCGTTGGCAATTTGCCGTAAGACGCTTTGAGTGCTTGCCAGTCTTGCTGAATTTCTTCTACGGCTTCAATGCCATCTGGTTCAACATGTTGGAATCGGTTCGCCCACAACATACCCGCTAACGCCGCAACCGCTGCAACAAACACACCCACACCAATCACTAAACCAAGGTTATATTCCAGGCCTAAGTTACCCGCAGCGGCAATCGGGCCAGGAGTTGGCGGCACAAACGTGTGCGTTGCGTATAAGCCAGTTGCCAACGCCACACTCATCGCAACGCTTGAGGTTTTTAAACGCTTCGCGAGTGATTCTTTGAGCGAGTTCAGAATGACAAAGCCTGAATCACAAAATACCGGAACAGAAACGATGTAACCTATGATGCTCATAGTCAATGTTGGGAAACGCTCACCCAACACTTTGATGACCGTATCGGCCATGGTGATCGCCGCACCACTTTTTTCCAAAATAACACCGATGATGGTACCTAAAACGATAACCAAACCAATGTAACCAAGGATGCCGCCAAAGCCAGAAGCAATGGTTTTGGCAATGCTATCTGCCGGTAAGCCGTAAGCAAATGCCGCAAGGAACGCCGCGATGATCAGCGCTAAAAAGGGATGTAATTTGAATTTGGTGGTCGTGAGCACAATAAATGCGATCACCCCAAGCAGGATTAATATAAGGTTCATGATAACTCCATTTATTCTTATTTTGCTGAGCGAGTCCGTGTTGGCTCACTCAACATGTAGGGACGCATGAATTATTAATCGTTTGCTTTCGAATTCCTTTAGGCGGAGTGACAAATGATGTGGTCAAAAAATAACGCGTATTGTGCAAATGCACAACATCACGACATTTTTGAGAGCCGAGTCGCAATATAAAGCTCCGCTAACCCCACAAAATTGGTTGTTGGTAGCCCTGTTATCTCGGTGATTTTCTCTAACCGATAGCGCAGAGTGTTCCGGTGAATAAACAGCATTTTAGAGCATTCTGTTACATTGCCATTGCATTCAAACAGTGCATCTAGGGTTTTCAGTAATTGCCCAGATTTGTCTTTCTCTTTCAACCGTTTCACACCATCAATAATTTGTTCACCTTGCCAAATATCCGCCAACGGCGCTAACAAAACAGGCAAACGAAGTTCATCGAACAGGTACTTACGTTTCTCTGGGTAGAACTGCTTGCCAATAGCTAATACCTGCTTCGCACTTTGGTATGACAACGCGACATCTTTAGGCTCATTAAACAGCTGCCCTAGCGCAATGTGAAACGTATGCGAATCGTGATCGCTTAAACGCGACATCAACTTATCAATGCGCTCACTTTCAACTTGGCTATCCCACTGCTTGGCGGAATGACACGGTTTCAACACCACAATTTCATTCACTGAGACAATCGCAACTAGGTTGTTACGCTCTGGGTATTCAAGCAGCTCAACAATATTGCGCACACTCTTCATGCTTTTCGAGGCCGACGGCGTCGAGACTTCAATCACCGTTGCCACCCGTGGTTGAGTAACATCGATAGAAAGACGCATCGCCCAATCTTTCAGCTCTTCATCGGTCAATTTGCCATTGATCCAAGCCAGAATAAACTCTTCACGATGACGTCTGTCCCACTGAAATTTTTCCACCAGCGCAGCTTGCTCGATTGTTAGTTCAGCGGTCATTTTAACCAGTTTTGCAAAATCTCGGATTTTCTCCGGCTCTCCTGTGACGCCAACAATACCGACCACGTCGCCATGTAATTTCAACAACATATTGATACCGGGTTTGACACCCTGCAACATCAAACATTGCTGCTCATTAAGCTCTAGCGAATCGCCATGATTCAGCGCCAGTACCGCGCCATCATGCACTTGCCCAACACGTTTAGGGTCGCCACTGCCAATGATGATGCCTGCCGAGTTCATCACATTCACATTGTGACCAATGATGGACATGGTTCGATCAACAATTTGTTGTGCTAAAGCGTGGTCGAGAATCACCATTTCGAGTTTCCAAATTGACCGTTTAATCACTCAATAAATCACAAATGGCAAACTATCGCGATGCTGCGGTTCTAAATAACGGAAGCAGCTCAAAGCATTATCCAATTACCCATATTTAAAAAGTGGATTAAACCTTCATTTTTAGCAGCGGGTTATATACTTAGAACAAAGGTTACCAATGCATTCTTCACTGTGCATTGATGCCACTCGTCTACCTACAGAGGAGAGATCAACATGGAGTTACGGAATAAATCGGGGGAAGTTGCAAATATTGCTGATAACCTCACTTTGAAGGAAATCACAGAAATGGGCTACACCGTAGATTTATGCGATGAAGCATTTGCCCCTGGAGAGCATTGGAAAGCGGAAGGTAAAACGCAAGGTATGGGCGAGTATCCAGAGGAGTAAACGTCCTGACGAACCAGCGCAAAAAAGCGCTCCACAAACAGAAAAGCCGAGCGACTTAACGCTCGGTTTTCTACTTTTGAACTTCTTGAATAAACAAGCCCATCTCTTCAAGATAATTGCCGTTTGAGCATCCCCAGTCGGTGACCTCAATCAACTCTGTAACTAACTGTCCAGACTCATCATCTTGCACTCTCTGCACAAACGCTTCAAAACGTTCCAGTTGTGCCTGACTCTTAACGCCATGCACGGCATATTCTACAAGCAAGCCGTTGTACGTCTGCCAGCGCTGATCGCCCGCAACATCATTGCTTAAAATCACAGAACACTTTTGTTGAATGCTTTCAACCGCATCATTTCTTGGTGGCGCGACTGTGGAACATCCAACTAAAATCGTACCTACCGCCAATAACGTAACTTTTGTCTTATTTATCATATCGTTTCCAACTGTATCGCCACGATATGGAAATCTTATTACACCTGATAAGGATCATCGATAGCGCACCGCAGATTAATTACTTAATAAACTGTAAACTCCATACCAGTCTTAACACTGCAAGCTCATAACTCCTATTAACTCACCCAAATGTAAACAAATAGTAAAATCACCTTTACGCGATGCAAAATCGACAAATGAGATTAGCGTTCCTTTCTCGCGACCAAGCGTGCAATAATCAACTGTCTACATAACGAAACCATTTGAAGGATCAAAATGACCGCAACGGATTACCTCAACGACCTCAATCAACGTTACCTTGCGATTCACCGCACCAAAGAAGATTTCTTTTGGGAAACTTACATGGGGATCAGCGATGACCATGATGGCTCGACGCAAGCACAAACGGCATGGACAAGCTTTTTAAGCAACGCCGAGCAAATTACTGCCATCAAACAACAGCTTGAAGCCGCGGACTCAATTACCGACCCACAAGAGAAACAACAAACCATTACAGGTCTTTCGGGTTGGCTGGCGATGTTTGAATCTCACGCTATCGAGGGCGAAAAAGCACAAGCGTTGAAAAATCAGCTCATTGCCTTTGAAGCTGAGCTCTTCGAGAAAAAACAGAACCACGTACAAACATTTACCGATGAGAACGGCGAGCAAGTAGAAGGTTCACTTCCAGTATTAAGCTCAACCATTCGCACCAGCAATCATGAAGAAGTTCGCCAATCGGCTCATCAAGCGTTGCTGAACCTTGAACAATGGCTACTGCAAAACGGCTTTATTGAACTGATCAAACTGCGCAACCAGTTCGCTCGCTCACTGGGTTATGCAACTTTCTTTGATTACTCCGTGCAAAAAACGGAAAAGATGAGCACTGAGCAGCTATTCGAGATTTTGGAAGATTTCGAACAACGCACGCGAGATGCGCACCTAAACAGCTTAGAAAACTTGGCGAAAGAGAAAGGCGCAAGCGCACTAGCAGGCTACAACTTTGTTTACTCATTCGCGGGTAACGTTATGCGTGACCTTGACCCATACGTGCCGTTCTCAAAATCTCTGAGACGCTGGGTAGAATCATTTGGTCGCCTAAATATTGATTACTCTGGCGCGACGCTAACGCTGGATTTACTAGATCGCAAAGGTAAGTACCCGAATGGGTTCTGCCACGGCCCTATCCCTTCTTTCTATAATCAAGGCGAGTGGGTCGCAGCGCAGGTGAACTTCACCAGCAATGCCAAACCAGACCAAGTGGGCAGTGGCTACGATGGCATTAACACGCTGTTCCACGAAGGCGGCCACGCAGCACACTTTGCGAACGTAAAAATGAACGCGCCTTGTTTCTCGCAGGAGTTTGCGCCAACGTCAATGGCTTATGCAGAAACTCAGTCGATGTTCTGTGATAGCCTGTTAACCGATGCCGATTGGCTAAAACAATACGCACTGGATGATGAAGGGAATTCGGTTCCTGATGAGATTATTCAAGCGATGATCAACAGTCGTCAGCCATTCAAAGCTTATGAAGAACGTAGCATCTTGGTTGTGCCGTACTTTGAACGCGCGTTATATCAACTGAGCGATGACGAGTTAACGCCAGAACGCATCACTAAGCTGGCTCGCGATTGTGAAAAACAGATCCTTGGTTTGGAATGCAGCCCTCGCCCACTGATGGCGATTCCACATTTGCTATCCGACGAAGCGGCTTGTGCGTATCAAGGTTACCTACTCGCGCACATGGCGGTGTACCAGACCCGTGCATACTTCCTTGAGAAGTTTGGTTACCTAACGGATAACCCAGAAATTGGCCCACTGCTGGCAAAACACTACTGGCACGCAGGTAATCACTTGTCGCACAACGAAACCATTGTCAGCCTGACTGGCGAAGGCTTCAATGCCAAATACCTTGCAGACGTGTGTAACCTGTCACCAGAACAGGCATGGGAAGTGCAGCAGAAGAAAATCGACTCACTTGCGACGCGAGAGCGAGTACCAGTCGCTTCACTGAACGCCGCGATTAAAGTCGTCGACGGCAGTAAAGAGCTGGCAAGCAACACCATCTCTGACGAACAAATGTGTGACGATTTTGAACATTACATCGTAGAGACTTACGGTCGATAACACGCAGAAAGCCAGGAGCTCGCCTTCTGGCTTTTTATTCTTTAGCTAATGCAATAGGAAGGAAGATCCATGTACCAAGAAGTCATCAAATTTTGGTTCGAGGAGCTATCGCCCCAAAATTGGTTTGAAAACAACCCAGAACTGGACAAGCGTATTACATCGCGATTTGCCTCGGTATTAGAACAAGCCGCTCGTTGTGAACTGTTTAATTGGCGTGACAGCGCACAAGGACGATTGGCCGAAATCATCGTCCTCGACCAGTTTTCACGTAATGTGTATCGCAACACCCCAAAAGCGTTTGCACAAGACCCACTCGCATTAGCATTGGCTCAAGAGGCAATTCAGTTAGGTCACGACAAAGAATTAGCGCCCGAGCAGCTAAGCTTTTTGTACATGCCGTTTATGCACAGCGAATCTCGCCTCATTCATGTCCAAGCTGAAAAATTGTTTCGCGCATCAGGGCTTGAAAATAACTACGATTTTGAGCTAAAACACAAAGCCATCATCGACCAGTTTGGGCGCTATCCTCATCGCAATGCGATACTGGGAAGAAAGAGCACTCCCGAAGAGTTAGCGTTTTTGCAACAACCTGGGTCAAGTTTCTAAATAACAATGAATAATGAGTTAACCATGAGAGACCACGCAGTATGTTGGCCATGCTTGCTAAAACTAGACGGCGACGATGAGCTGATCTACACGCATTCCCAGTCCGACTTAGACTCTGAATGCGAAGCCCTCATTTTTGGGCAAGATGATTACGTTATCGACTCAAATGGCAACACGTTTGAATTGAAAAACAATGGCTCGAACACCACTCTTTTACATCTAAAAGAACGAACGCTGTCCGTAGAAGAGGTTACGTCATTAATCCAATCGCATGAATTCAGCCTCGCGCAACGGTGCATTATCAAGATTCATTTCACCTCGGTGAGGCAAGCTGTTGAGGCCTTAGCTCACTAAATCAATCCCAATACGCACATCATTAAATAAAATTATCATTTTTATAATTTATGATAATTTCATGTAATCAATATCACGCCATATACTCTCCCACATCGAAACAAGACAACGTTCAAACACACATGTTGGGAGCAAACAAATGAAAATGAATCATGTCGGTATTATGGTCGGAGATATGGACAAAGCGGTTGAGTTTTACACGCAAGCGCTAGGTCTAAAAGTCGTTATGGGCAACACGAAAGTGATTGAAGAACGCGAAACGGCAATTGGCAGAATGTGTATTGCGGTCTTTGGGGAAGGCTTTAAAGGCTTCAACATTGCGCACCTTGTGACAAGTGATGGCATTGGCCTTGAGTTATTCGAAATGAAAGAGCGTCAAGAGCGCCATGAAGTGGATTTTTCTCGCATCGGTATCTTCCATTTCTGTTTGCAGACAGACGATTTTGAAGGTGCTATCAAACGCACCGAAGCACTAGGTGGCAAAGTTCGCATGGACATCATGCGTTACCACCCAGAAGACGATAATAAGCCTGCGAAAATGGTTTACCTAGAAGACCCATTCGGCAACCTATTCGAGCTTTACTCACACACTTACGAAGAAACTTACGCTTCTGATTACGAGTAATAGCCCCATCCATATTCCAAAAGGCTAGCAATACGCTAGCCTTTTTTGTTTGCTTTGAGTTGCAGTGTTTCTGCACTCGCTCTAGAAAAAAACATCTGGAATTTGATCATTTCTCTCACCACTTTTAAGGTCACTTTATACTTACCTCAACACAATGCAAAAAGGAGTGAAGCATGCCCACCAAAAATCCAATCGCCATCAAAGCGCTTGATCATGTTGTTTTAAGGACCTGTAACCTCGATGCTATGTTGCATTTCTATCGAGACATTTTGGGCTGCCCTGTCGAACGCGAAGTAACGGAACTTGGTTTAACTCAACTTAGGGCAGGTAACGCATTAATTGATGTAGTGACGGTAGACAGCGAATTGGGCCAACTCGGCGGTAAGCCACCAGTTCAAAATGGTCGTAATATTGACCATTTTTGCCTGCAATTGGCGCCTTTTCCCGAGGATGAATTACTGGAATATCTGCGTGCGCGCGGCATTGAAACCGAAGAGTTTGCGAAACGCTACGGCGCACAAGGATTCGGTCGCTCACTCTATATTCATGATCCGGAAGGAAATGTCGTCGAGTTAAAACCTCAAGTGATTGATGAGTAAGCGAGTAAAAACCTTGTTATATTCTGAAAATAACAAGGTTAATTTCTAAAATAATTATTGAAGTAAGAACATATTATTAAGTCAAAATTATATCTGGCTCACCTATTTCTTTTTCTCGCCACCATTGTTTATTTATATGTTCTTGATGAACGTAAAAACTCTCCCCCGGCATTGGCGTCAGCAGCGTTATATGTTCTTTTTGACAATGGGTAAGCAAATCTAAAATCGGTTCGTCCCAGCGGTGAGTAAACAGTTCGTATGTAGCCCAATGTACTGGCAACAGTTTTTTCGCATTTAAGTCGCGAAACGCTTGCACGGTATGATGAGCCTGCATGTGCCCCCAGTTTTCGACCGGATAACCTTGGCCTTTCACATCAGCAGCCACTTCCAAACAGGCAATGTCGATTGGTCCACATCGCAGTGCGATCTCGGAAAAGTGCGAATCGTAAGCTGAATCGCCACTAAAATAGAGCGTCTCTTCTTTACCTTTGATGACCCAAGAAGCCCACAAGGTCGAGTTTTTATCGAAATAAGTACGACCAGAATTATGGTTAGCGGGCGTACAAATCAGTTCGATTCCGGCATAGTGCACGCTATCCCACCAATCGAATTCCACGATGTTGTCTGCGCAAACGCCCCACTTTATCAGATGCTTGCCAACCCCTAAGGGTACATAAAACGTCACGGGTTTATCGGCGTAGAAACGTATGGTCGATGCTTCTAAATGGTCGTAATGATCGTGCGAAATCACGATAATTTCAGGAATCGGCAAACAATCTCTGGCATGGGTATTGGGAATATTGCGTTCAAACCACGCTTTTGCGATGAACGGAGAAGCGTAATCAAATACCGGATCAGTCAGAATTCGAATGCCATCGACCTCCACCAGCATGGTGGAATGGCCCAGCCAAGTAACGCGCATCGATTCACTTCGCTGCGCAAACTGCGTAGGTTGAATTGGGAAATGTGGCAGATGTTCGTTAGGACTCAATGGCGTTCTACCACCAAGATAGCTCCAACACACCTGCCAGAATGATTGCGGGCTAGGGACATTTGGCATCTCGTTTTTAACGCGGCCGTTTTCAAATTGAGGCGAGTGGTAAACACGGTGCGCCAACTGCGCATGGTAGGTTTGAGGCGGAATCAGTGAACTTGGCTTTTGTTCACTCGTTAGGTATGTGCGCTTAAGTATCGTCTCAGACATATCGTTATTTTGTCTCGCTTGTGAACGCTCAACAGTAGGTTTATTAAAACGTGCGTGTATGTCTATTTCGTGACCAAAATGAGGTGTAAGATGAAGATTCAGTTTCAATCAAACGTCTTCTATTTAAGGAAGCGGTTCTCAAACCTTCTGAATACTGCGTCGGTTTGAAAGGAGAAAACTATGGTGACTTGCAGCCAATACGATTTTATTGAAATCGCCTGTATGTTTAAGCTCCCTATCGAGATCACGCTAAAAAATGGTGAAACTCATCAGGGCAACGCGTTCGACACAGGCTACGACATGCAGCGACAAGAGTGCTTGTTTTTAGATATGGATGGTGAGCACACCGCTTTCCCGACTGAACAATTAGTCGCAATGCGCGCGCTCAAAGCCAATCCGCATTTTGATGAAGTGACGTTTGAGTAAACGTCCGTCTTTCATTGACACCGTCCAATAAAAAACACCTCTCAAGCAAATACAACTTGAGAGGCGTTCTCTTACACGATTCACCGGAACTTGTTGTTATTCTCGCGACCGGATGAAAACCAGCATCGGCATCATGATCACGAACATCACTCCCACAAGCTGGAAGGTGTGCACAAACGCGACCATTTGCGATTGCTGCTGCAACATCTGTTGGTATTGGTCTAACGCAACCGGATCGGTAATAGAAAGCCCCTGATTGGCCGCCCAGTCATGCAAGTTAGGATTATAAGGATTAATACCCTCTCCCAGCGCATGCCATTGCTGCTGACTATCACGATATTGGAACGTGGTGGCGATAGAAATACCAAACGAGCTACCAATGGTACGGAACAGATTGTAAATACTCGCCGCCGCAACAGATTGCTCTTTCGGAATCGTTAAATACGCCAAGGTGGATAGCGTCGAGAAGGTTAAACCAAGCCCCATCCCCTGAATCATACTCGGCATCACAATCCAAAATGTATCGATCTGCAGTGAGTATTGCGTCATCAAATAACTACCAATCCCGATGCAGCTCAAGCCAAAGACTATTTTGATTCTGGGATCGAATTGCGGATTGAGCTTAATCACCAAAATCAACATCGCCGCTGACGCCAATCCACGCGGTGCCATTAATAAGCCAGTGGTTGAGACCGGATAATCCAGCAAGCTTTCCAACAGCATCGGTTGTTGAGTCGTCAGGCCAAACATCGCCATCGACACCACGGCAATCATCAACGACGAGACCATAAGATTTCGGTCTTTCAGTAGCCACAATGGCGCTATTGGGCTTTTGGTTTTCCAGCTGCGATAAATCCACATCACCGACCCCATGACAGCGAGTAATATCGCGGTCTGGATCATGCGTGAGTTGAGCCAGTCTTCTTCGTTACCTTTATCCAACACAAACTGCAACGCGCCCACACCTAACGCCATGTAACCGATGATCCACCAGTCAAAGTTAGGTTTGGATTTGTTGTCGATGTGGATATAGCGATAAATCAAAGAGGTACAAATCAAACCGAATGGCAAGTTGATGTAAAAAATCCAGCGCCAATTGATGTTGTCGGTGATCACGCCACCCACGACTGGGCCCAAAATAGGACCAAGCAAAATGCCGATGGAGAAAATCGCCATCGCTTTGCCTTTTTGTTCGTACGGATAAATCTGCACTAACGTCGACTGCGCTAATGGAATCACCGACGCGCCGAAAGCGCCTTGAATAATGCGAAATAGCACCATCTCTTCAAGAGACTGTGCTTGCCCACAAAGCGCACTGGCAATCACAAAACCGATCACAGCAACCAGCATGACTTTGCGTTCACCAAAGCGCGACACCCAGAAACTGGTCATCGGAATGAAGATCGCTTCCGCCATGCTGTAACCCGTCAGCACCCAAGTAATTTGGTCTGCCGTTGCGCCCAACGCGCCCATCATGTGCGATAGCGACACGTTCGCAACGGTCATATCGATTAACACCATGATGGCAGAAAGCATCACGGCGACGGTGGCAATCCCCCGTTTGTCTGCCGTAATTTGATGGCTCATTGCACGCTACTTTGCAAATCAATGGTGACTTCTGAGCTCGCACCCACGCGAAGTTGCGGCGCATCGGCCGGTACTTCTAATGCCAAACGTACAGGGAAACGCTGTTTGATTTTAACCCAGTTACCTGTTGCGTTTTCTGGTGGCATCAAGGAGAACGATGTACCACTCGCAGGCGACAGCTGCTCTACCGTTGCTTTCCACACCACGTCTGGGTACATATCAATCACCACATCCGCATGCATGCCAGGTTTAATATGAGTAAGATCGGTTTCTTTAAAGTTCGCGCGTACCCAATAGCTGTCTTTTAAAATCACAGGGAACAACGTTTGACCCACGCTAACGACCGAGCCTACGTGCGTATTGATCTCACCGGCAATGCCATCCACTGGTGACGTAATGTCGGTGTAGCTCAAGTTCAGCTCTGCTTGCGCTAACTGTGCTCCCGCTTGTTGAACAACCGCAGCCTCTGCGCCTTCTTCACCACGGTTCGCAATGGCTTTTTCTACCGTCGCGCGCGCTTGCTCCAGGCTCGCTTGGGCATTGGCTAGTTTGTTTTTTGCCGTATCTAAATCTTGGTCCGACGCCAGTTTGCGTTTCACCAAGGAATCCGTACGTTTGTACTCCACTTGCGCTTCTGTCAGGTTAGAGCGCGCCGCATCTAAGCCCGCAACGGCTTCAGTTACCTGCTTATCGGCAACGTCATGTTGCTGGACCGCCAATTGGTATGCCGCTTTTGCTTGCTTCACTGCCAACAAATATGGGCGTGAATCTATCTTCAGCAGTAGGTCACCTTTGTTAACAGATTGGAAGTCTTTGACATCCACAGAAACCACTTGGCCTTTTACCTGAGGCGCTACCGACAAAATTTTTGCCCTAACATAGGCATCTTCTGTGCTTGGGTGACTGTCTGAATACTGCCAAGACCAATACATCGCACCAAATGCGATAACACAGAGAGTAAAGAAAAGAGTTTTTACCAGCTTAGATCTGGAGGAGGAATGCTTTGCGATATCGTCGCTCATTTATATTGTCCACTTGTTCAATTATGTGATCAGTGTAGGACTTTTCGATCTTCCGACAATAAAATGATCTGCAAGGTAAAGATCCAATTTTGCATGTTGCTAAGTGGAGTAAATGATGTGCAATCAAAACGAGGATAAAAAAGAGGGGCAGTCCCCGTAACCGCCCCCAAAGTCATGCCAATAATAGTAATGTGCGTGTAACTACTGGTTTTTCTTAGAACTTGTAACCGCCGCTGATCATAAATACCCAAGGGTTAATTTTGACGTCGGTTTTTTGCTTCACTCCACCTGCTTTGTAAGTTGCTTCTGTTTCAATGTTTGCGTACCACGCAGCGGCGTTGAGGAACCATTGATCGTTGATCATGTAGTCCACACCAATATTCGCTGCTAGACCGAATGAGTCATCCAACTTAAGATCTGAAAGACCAGCGCCTTTACCCGTGCTATTGAAGCCCTCATCAAAGAACATGGTGTAGTTCAGACCTGCACCAACGTATGGACGGAACTTACTTTGTGGCTCGCCAAAGTAGTACTGCACCATAAGCGTTGGTGGAAGGTGTTTGGTGTCCGCGATATCACCAAGACCTAACAAGTCTGTTGAAATATCGTGGCTGAATGGTGTTGCTGCTAGAAGCTCTAAACTGATGTTGTCTGTAAACATGTAGCCAAACGTCAAACCAAGCTGCGTATTTGAATCCACTTTCAATTCTTCTTGAGAACCAAGAATCTTATCGCTGCTGTCGTTTGGAACGACAGACGCCGCACCAACACGAAGAACGAAGTCACCTTGTTTATGAGCGAAAACACTTGGTGACACGAGTGCAGCAACCACTGCTAGACTGCAGATTGTTTTTTTCATTTTTATTTCCTTTCGTAGGGCTTCGTTATGTCGTACCCAAAGGGGTGCCTGTTAACTGATCTGAGATTTCAAGTAAACTCAGCGCCTTGAAGCACACGGGTATCTATATCTTTTTGAGCTGTGCGCAATCTAGCACATAGAAACCCTACTATTTTGATGGAAATCAATTTGTGAAAAATATAGGTTTTTTGTATGGAGAAACGCCATATTGATCAACAAATTATGCAAATAGGATACAATTCTGTAATGCAAACTGTGCGTGTGAGTTGCCATGCATACCCATAAATGCGAATCCTCTCGTTAAGGCTCGTAGCCAGCAAAAACTTTTTTCGTCCTCTACGTCTTCTATTTTCAAAAAACAACCCACTTAAAACGCTCGTTTGCCCCCTTAAAATCGCGATTTGAGGGGTTTGTAAAGCACTGAAATACAAGAAGTTATTTTTCTGGAAAATCAGTCACTTGGAGTGCTAGTCTGCTCGCAGCTAAGGAGAAGACATGTTAAAAACCGATCTCATTTTTGAACGAGAAAACTTTTCTCATCACGATTTTCAGAATGCTACCTTTAAAAACTGCCACTTTTATATGTGCTGTTTCGACCATGCCGATCTGCGCGATGCTAAGTTCATCGACTGTCGCTTTATCGAATCCAAAGCGCTAGAAGGGTGTAGTTTTCGCTTCGCGAACTTAAAAGACGCCAGCTTTACGAACTGTATGTTGGCGATGAGCCTGTTTAACGGCGCAAATTGTATGGGCTTGGAGCTGCGTAAGTGCGATCTCAAAGGGGCAAACTTCCAAGGTGCGAACTTTGCTAATCGCGTCAGTAACACCATGTTTTTCTGTTCTGCTTTTATTACTGGCTGCAACCTCACCTACTGTAACTTCGAACGAGTGTTACTAGAAAAATGTGACCTCTTTGAAAACCGTTGGAACGGTGCGAACCTCGCAGGGGCAACTCTCAAAGGCTCGGATTTATCTCGCTGCGAATTCTCGCCAGAACAATGGGGAACCTTTAACGTTGAGCAATGTGATCTGACTCATGTCGAACTAGACGGGCTGGATGTTCGCCGCGTTTCTCTGTTTGGTGTTAAAATTTGTGATTGGCAACAAGAGCAATTGCTTGCGCCTTTTGGACTGATCATTCTCTAAGGAAAGGCCATGAACCTGTTTAAAGACTTACCGAATAACCTCGACGAGGAAGTGTTCGAAGACCTGCTGACCCACAAAAACCTGCGTATAGAACGCATTGTCTCAACGGGGCAAACCTCGCCCGAAAGTGGCTGGTACGACCAAGAAGAACATGAATGGGTCTTGGTTCTTAAAGGATCTGGAGAGCTGACTTTTGAATCAGGTGTAGTGCAACGACTTGAGGCAGGCGATCACGTTACGATTCCAGCTCATACCAAACACAAAGTGAGCTGGACTGACCCAACGCAAGAAACCATCTGGTTGGCGGTGTTTTATCAATAAACACAAAACGATCTTAAACCCAAAAATAGGCGCTGAGTTTGCTCGATACTACTAAGCCGTCACTGGCACTGTTTGATTTTGATGGCACCATCACCCGAGAGGATATGTTTAGCCTTTTCCTCCACTATTCTGCTTATGGCCTGCGCAAACGAATAGGAAAGGTCGCTATCATGCCATTTTATGCGCTGTACAAACTCGGAGTGTTACCCGCTCGTGTTATGCGCCCTCTCAGCAGTTTTATTGCATTTTCAGGGAAAGAAACGCAGAAAATTGAAGCGATTGGCGCTCAGTTTGCCCATGAAGTGATCCCGCTGTACTTACGGCCAGAAGCGATGGAAAGGTTGGCGTGGCATCAACACAGAGGCGATACCATTGTGGTGGTGTCGGCATCACTCAATGCGTATCTCAAGCCTTGGTGTGAAGCGAACGGTTACCACTTGCTGTGCAGTGAACTGATCTCAGAGCAGCCAAAACTGAGTGGCTTTTACCAGCAAGGTGATTGCAGTTTAGAAAGAAAAGTCTCGCGCGTGAAGGCGGCGTTTTCGCTCGACGAGTTTGCGTCTGTTTATGCCTACGGTGATACACACGAAGACATTCCGATGCTCAAACTGGCAGACTACGCGATGCTCAACTGGAGCGAGTGGAGAGCAAGCGAATAACGATATGTGCTCTGATTTTCAAGACAACCACTCGACCAAAGTGATCGTTTTAGGCTAAAAAAACAAACCCTTCTCACATGAGAAGGGTTTTATTGATCAGGGCCCGAATAACTGGCTTAACGCCATACCCCCCATTGACCCGTTGTGCCTGGTTCCTCACCAGACGTCCACCACTGGGCAGTCCATTCTTTGCCGTTGTGCGTCACCACATCACCTTGGTTGTATACGGCCGTCTTGTCCCACAAGTTGGTTGGTTCAACTGGTGGCGTTACATCCGCTTTGATCAGTGACAACGCATAACTGAAGTCTGCGCTTGGCGCTAATACTTGGTTCGCATTCACGTTGTTACTATCGAACATGTAGTGGTTCATCTCTTGATGCCAAATGCCCACGTACCAATCGCCCGTTTGCTGCGCGTTAAATTGATCCGCAATTTCTGCCGCCCAAGTCGTCGTATTGTTTGCGCTGATTGGCAGTGAAATATCGACAATTTCATTGCCTGTCGCATTAAACGTACGGAAACGGATGGTGTCACCCGCTTCTACTGGTCCGAAACCTTGCTGAACAAAGTAGCCTAGAGATGTCAGATTATTGCCCGGTTCGGTTGGATCAACAGGGTCAGTCGGTGGCGTCGTGCCTGTTCCGTTTAACGTAATGTCACTACAGTTGTAGAAACCTTCCCCAGCGACATCAATACGCTGCCAACGAGTGTAAAGTACCGCATCGCCCGAACGATCAGCAGGGAAAGTCACCTGAATACGGTAGCGTTTTTCCGCATCAACATACACATCACCTGCGGTGTCGATCAGCTCTAAATCACTCCAAGTAAGAGGCTTTGAATCATCATAAGTTGGCTTGGTGAGATAGAATTCCCAGTACGATGGGTTGTGCGGCGCTTTGCCGTAAAACAGCAATTCAATCTGGTTGTTTGCATCTGGCGTAACATTGGTGCGCTGCCAGTTTGGAGAAGGAATGTTCAAGCCTTTCTTAGCCGCATCGCCGGCAGAACACAGTTCACCGTCGCGAACCACGGCTTTCACATGCTCCATATCTCGGTAATTTGGTACGTTCGCCGCGATTTCGCTGCGTTGCACAAACGGATACGCGCCAGATTCTTCAAAAGCCGCTTTACACGCTTGGTTAGGGATCTCGTTGGTCCAAAAACCACCGTCTAAATAACACGTATTCTGACGAGCGCTTGGAAATTCTACCCAGCCGTGGGCGTTGACGTTAAATGAGCTCAATGCGGCAACAGCGCTTAAGCTCAAAAGAGGAAGTGTTACATGTGATTTCATCGTTCATCCTTAATTTTGCTGACTCGCCGCTCTGAAACACAAGCGGTTTAAGCAAAACTAGCAGGATGGGATTATTTAGAAGGTGAGAATAAATATGGAAATTGTAAGAGTGCCATCTGCTTTCCAGCATTTGTTGTGAACCATTCTCATACTCGACTGACTCTTTCGAGTCACTTCAAATTCATGTGCCACAAAAACTGTCACTCTCGTTTGGCTATCGCTCGTCTTTTGGTGTGTCCATCACCACCATGGTTGTGATCGACTTGACGTGTTCGCACTCACCCAACACATCAGCATGGAACGCTTTATAAGCGGCGAGATTTTGCGTCTCTACGCGTATGAGATATTCGTTAGATCCCGTAATGTTGTGACATTCCACCACCTCGTTTACAAAACGCACATGCTCTTCGAAACCCAGCTGTGCCTGCTTAGAGTGCGAGGCCAAACCAATCGACACATAAGCGACAAAACCCACGCCAAGTTGCTGATTATCCAGTACTGCTCGGTAGCCTTTGATAACGCCTTTACGCTCTAAATCTTGCACTCGGCGTAAGGTTGCAGACGGAGATAAACCAACGCGTTCCGACAGCTCCACATTGGAGATTCTTCCGTCTCGTTTGAGCACTTGCAATATTCTTTCGTCAAATCTATCCATCATGATGTTTCATTGCTTATTTAGTTTCTAATCATCAAATAAAAGCACAATATTGACCTCAGTTCTACTTATAGTTGTTCTCAACTTATCGAGAACTGATTCAAGGAACAATCTATGGAATATCATCAACTGGGCGCTTTGGCGTTGTTCGCTTTTGTCTCCACTTTTACGCCGGGTCCCAATAACATTATGTTGATGACCTCAGGGGCAAATGTCGGCTTTAAACGCACTATCCCACACATGTTAGGCATTACCTTCGGCTTTGGTGCCATGCTAATTTTGGTGGGTATTGGCTTGATGGGCCTGTTCCACGCTTACCCGCTCACCCACTCGATTTTAAAAGTATTGAGCTTGAGTTATTTGCTGTACTTGACGTACAAAATCGCCACCAGCGACAAAACCGAAGCAAAACATGATTTTCGCCCGATGTCTTTTTTAGGGGCTGTCACATTCCAATGGGTGAACCCAAAAGGTTGGTCGATGGCGTTGACGGCCATTACGGTATACAGCAGTGGCGGTGCATGGCTCGAACTGACTTTTATCGCCGGTATCTTCTGTTTAGCCAACTTGCCATCGGTAACATTTTGGACGGCGGCAGGTATGCAATTGCAGCGTTGGTTGACCACCGATAAACGCGTTAAGGGGTTCAACTACAGCATGGCTGCGCTGTTGCTTTTGTCTACGATTCCAATGATATAAGTCTATTTTGGGTTAAAAAACGACTCACTTTACGTAATTGGGAAAGGACAGATACTGCATTTTGCTTGAGGCTTTGGCGTTAATTCACAGTGTAAATTTGTTTAAAGACGCTACCCTCTTGTTAGGGAACTTGATAATCTTTAAATGAGAAAGAGAATAATTATCGAGTAAAGTAACAATGAAAAAGAAGCCTCAACCTAAAACGCTTGTTGTCACAGACACAGAAACCATCACTCCAAACATGCAGCGCATTACCTTGCAAGGTGAGGCGCTGAGCCACTTTCCTCGTGACTGCGAAGGCAGTTACATCAAATTACTGTTTAACGATATGGGCGGCGCGGATCTGAGCATCCTGTCAGAAGACGACCGGCCGATCATGCGCACCTACACTATTCGACGCTTTCATCCAGAAACCAGTTCAATCGAAGTGGATTTCGTCCGACACGTAACGCAAGATCTGCAATGCGGATTTGCCGCACGTTGGGCAATGGCCGCGCAAAAAGGCGACACGATCAGCATCGTAGGGCCAGGTAGCATCTCCAACTTAAATACGGAGGCGGATTGGTTCTTCATGGCTGCCGATATGACGGCACTTCCAGCGCTTTCTGCGAAAATTCGTACGTTGCCAGAAGAGGCCAAAGGCTACGCTGTGATCAGCGTGATGTCTCCAGCCGACATCCAACCCCTAAACACGCCAGCCGGTATGGAGTTGATTTGGTTAACCGAAGGGCAAACCTTGGCTGATAGCGTTCGCGAACTCGAGTGGTTAGACGGTAACGCTTCGGTATGGTGTGCGTGTGAGTTCGATTCAATGCGCGCGCTGCGCCAATATTTCCGCAATGAGAAAGAAGTCGATCGCGAGAACATCTACATCAGCAGCTATTGGAAGCAAGGCGTGTCTGAAGATGGGCACAAAGTGATTAAACGTGAAGACGCGGAATCCAACCAATAGTGATTCATGTCTTTTCGATTCCAGCTCTCATCCTAATAAAAACGCCCGGCATCACCGGGCGTTTTAGCAACTTCAGTTGTATTAAAGTTCATGAAAACTCTAATCCGCTAGTTCCTGCGCTAAAAAGTCGATTAACAACCTCACTTTGGGCGATAAATTTCGGCTTTGTGGATACAGTGCCCAAATGCCTTCACGGTCGTCTCGGTAATCGGTCAGCACCTCGACTAGCTCACCGTTATCTAGGGCTTCTTGAACGTAATAGTCCGGCAACTGCACTAAACCCAAACCACGTTTGGCGGCGCCCATTAGCGCAAAACCACTATTGCATTTAATCCTCCCCGACACGCGCAAAGACTTATCGCGTTTATTTTCCTTAAAATGCCAATAATCGACCGAACCAACTAGGCACTGATGTCGAGCCAGTTCGGATAATGTGTGAGGCTCGCCAAATCGCTCCAAATACATAGGGCTAGCACACACGTAATTTTGACGCGACGAAAGACGCTTTGCGATCATGCTGGAATCTTGCAGGCGGCCAAGACGAATCGCCACGTCTACCCCTTGCTCTATCAAATCCAGTTTTTGATTGGTCAGAACTAAATCGAGGTCCACACGCGGGTGCTTCTCCAAAAACTGATGCAAGAGCGGTGCGAGGTTCATTTCCCCATAGGTCACAGGCGCTGTCACACGCAGCAAACCTCGCGGTTCGGTTTGCATTTGCGTTACGGCAAGCTCGGCCAGTTCTAGCCCTTCGACCAAATGTTTGCACTGCTGATAATAAAGCTGTCCAGCTTCAGACAGAGAAACTTTTCGCGTCGTGCGATGCAGTAACTTAACCGCAAGACGCTCTTCAAGTGCCGATACGCGGCGACTGATTTGTGCCACTGACGTTTTCAGTTTAGCCGCGGCAGCTGTAAAGCTGTTAGTTTCCGCTACGGCAACAAACTCGCTGACTCCTTCCCAATTCGCCATGCTGTATTCCTGTCGACCTCTTCTAGACAAATAGTGATTACATTGTTCTCGTCGCGCTACGCTTTGAAAACGGGAAAACTTTACGCGTCAGGTAACGGACGAAGTTCGTCGTATTGCACATCAAGCTCAATGCCAAAATATTCTTTCAACGCATCCAGGTAGGTTTGACCTGGCTCTAGCTCTATTTCTGTTAGCTCTTCATGATTGGTGCATCTGAGTGTGTAGTTAAGCAGCGTCACCAACCCACTTTCTGTCGCTCTAGCAGCGACTCTTGCGCTAGTAAAACGCGAATTAGGCGAAGTCGAGGTAAAGAAGTTGCTACATGCAATGTCACCAGCAAACACAAACTCTAGGTCAAAGCTGTATAGATTGTTCCACGTGTCCGTTCCATCGGTTGAAAGCACTTGGAGGAAATAACCAAACTGAGCATCTTTGACAAAACGGAAGGTTTGTAAATCCGTCTGAATCACTTGGTCAAGGATAAACGGCAATGGCGCTCGAGGGGTATTGGAGCCAAAGCCCACATCAATAATCCATGTTTGTTCCTCGAACGTCACTAACGTGATTTGATGACTACGACCTGTTGGCGTACCAGACACATGTACACGCCCTAGCAAACTTCGCGCTTCAAACCCAAGAGTGTTGAGCACATCAAGCATTAAACCATTTAATTCAAAGCAGTAACCACCGCGAGAGTGGTACACGGTTTTTTGAATAATATCTTCAATCTCAACAGAGACGCCTCGCTGCAATGCGATGTCAAAATTCTCAAACGGCAGGCAACGATGCTGCGCCACGTGAACTCTGTGCAATGACTCCAAATCGGCAGGCAATTCACTAGGCAAGCCTAGCTTGGTTAAATAGGCACTCAGATCCGTCTTATTCATAATGACTCTTACTTAGCTGATGGTTTGACTGTTTTCTACTTTAGCCCCTCTATCTAACTTCAGGTCAATCACCTTTTCCATTTCCCTTCCGCTTTAAGGAGGCACAGCACTCTTTTTACACGCTCACCTTATCATTATTACGCATATGTAAAAATCATTTTCAAAATGGACGGATTATCATTTTTACTGAAACACCTAAAATGAGCACCAACAAAACGACGCAGCGCGGTAAGCAAACCTTAACTACGCTTATTACGTCACTCCATATACTGAAAATATAAAGGAAACATCCAATGTCGCTTGAAATCAAACCTGGTCAAACTCACATAAAATCAAAAGCAATGGTCGCTTGGGCTGCAGGTGAGCCGCTTAAAATGGAAGAAGTTGATGTACAACTTCCAAAAGCCGGCGAAGTGCTAGTACGCATCGTAGCAACTGGGGTTTGTCACACTGACGCATTCACACTATCAGGTGACGATCCAGAAGGTATCTTCCCTTCAATCCTTGGTCACGAAGGTGGCGGTATCGTTGAAATGGTTGGCGAAGGCGTAACAAGCGTTGAAGTTGGCGACCACGTTATCCCACTTTACACTGCTGAATGTGGTGAGTGTAAGTTCTGTAAATCTGGCAAAACGAACCTATGTCAGGCCGTTCGTGAAACGCAAGGTAAAGGCCTAATGCCAGATGGCACAAGCCGATTCTCTATCAACGGCGAAACTATCTTCCACTACATGGGTTGTTCTACTTTCTCTGAGTACACGGTTCTTCCAGAAATCTCTCTAGCGAAAGTAAACAAAGAAGCACCACTTGAAGAAGTTTGTCTTCTAGGTTGTGGCGTAACCACTGGTATGGGTGCGGTATTAAACACAGCTAAAGTTGAAAAAGGCGACACAGTGGCAATCTTTGGTCTAGGCGGTATCGGTCTTTCTGCAATCATCGGTGCTCGCATGGCTGGTGCCAGCCGCATCATCGGTGTAGACATCAACGAAAGCAAATTCGACCTAGCGAAACAACTTGGTGCAACTGATTGCATCAACCCACAAAAATTCGACAAGCCAATTCAAGAAGTGATTGTTGAAATGACAGACGGTGGTGTTGACTACTCATTCGAATGTATCGGTAACGTAAACGTGATGCGCCAAGCACTTGAGTGCTGTCACAAAGGTTGGGGTGAGTCAGTCATCATTGGTGTTGCTGGTGCAGGTCAAGAGATCTCAACTCGTCCATTCCAACTGGTAACTGGTCGTGTATGGCGTGGCAGCGCTTTCGGTGGCGTTAAAGGCCGCTCTGAGCTTCCAGAAATCGTGAACCGTTACATGGCTGGTGAATTCGGCTTACAGGAGTTCATTACCCACACAATGGGATTAGCAGACGTCAACAAAGCGTTTGATCTGATGCATGAAGGTAAGAGCATCCGAACAGTTATCCATATGGATCAATAATGCTGCCTCAGGCTCTCCTTTTGGGGAGCCTGAATTCCTTCTGCTAATTAGAGAGTTTATTCATGACCATTGAAAATGTAAGCCAAGCCAAAGTGTTTGGCGGTTGGCACAAGCAATATACACACGAATCCAATGCCCTAAACTGCACCATGCGCTTCGCGATATTCTTGCCACCTAACGCAACGAAATCGAATCCCGTACCCGCGCTATACTGGCTCTCTGGTTTAACGTGTACCGATGAAAACTTTATGCAGAAAGCGGGCGCATTTCGTATGGCGGCCGAGTTTGGCATTGCGATCATTGCACCAGACACAAGTCCGAGAGGCGAAGGTATCGCTGACGACGAAAGCTATGACCTAGGAAAAGGAGCTGGCTTTTACCTTAATGCGACGCAAGCACCTTGGTCATTGCATTACTGCATGTACGACTATGTGACTGAGGAGTTGCCTGCGATCATCGAAAGTAACTTCCCTGTCTCTGACGTGAAGTCGATTTCGGGTCACAGCATGGGCGGCCACGGAGCGCTCACCATTGGTCTGAAAAATTCAGAACAGTACCGTTCTATTTCAGCGTTCAGTCCAATCAGTAACCCAATGCAATGCCCTTGGGGACAAAAAGCCTTTACTGCTTACTTAGGCAAGGAGCTTGAAATCTGGAAGCAATACGATGCAAGTGAACTTCTAAAACAACAACAATCACCATTACCAATTTTGGTTGATCAAGGTGATGCTGATGGCTTCTTAAATGAGCAGCTTAGACCGGAAGCGCTGATTGCTGCGGCAAAAATACACGATTCAAACCTAACCTTGAGAATGCAACCAGGCTATGACCATAGCTATTACTTCATCTCAAGCTTTATTGAAGAGCACCTCAACTTCCATGCAAAATATTTGTTTGCATAGTTAACTTAAGTAAGCTCATGAAATAAAAAATAAAGTCACCAAAACTAGGTGACTTTATTTTCTTTACGTACTAACAAATACATATCTGAATATCGATGATTTAAATATGTAAAATAATGTAACTTAAGAACAAATTCGACGTCCATTTCTCGCCTTATTAAATTCTCATTTCCGACACAGTATCTTTATTAAAAATGAAACAAAGTTGCACTAAAAACCAATTAAATACCGCGAAATCATTACGAAACTCTACTATCATCCCAAGACTCTGAGCTTTTAATTAAGAAGCAACTTAATAACCTTGACGTGACGTAAACCGACAGTTATTTTTGAAACATAACGTATTATAAAATCTCATCCGGTTGGCTCTATAATTATAAATAAATTACCGCTAGCACCTTTGTCCTAGCTAAGAAAAAAGAATAAAACTCAAAAGGGCATATGATGAAAAAGATAGTCGCGCTAGGTCTGTTTTTTGTTGCGCCATTCTTGTCTGCAAATACGATCGTATTTAGTAGTAGCCAGCAGCCTAGTGTCATACTGGAACTGGAAGAGATCCAAGCTTTACCTACCACTAGCTACACGATGACATTGCCTTGGCTTCCTGCCTCGTCAGAGTTTTTAGGCGTTAAACTCAGCACGCTTCTTACACACGTCTATGGAAAGGTACCAGAGCAGGTTGATATCAGCAGCTTAAACGACTATCACTCGACATTGTCCCGACAAGATATTCTTCGATATCAACCAATACTGGCTTATCAACAAGATCAGAATTACATAAAAGTCAGGAATAAAGGCCCTTTCTGGGTGATATATCCACTCAATCTCTATCCAGAGCTAAACTACAATAAATATCATGCGCAAATGGTATGGCAAGTAAATGAAATAAAAGAAAAATAATAAGAATGAAGTTATCAGAACCCTATTCTAAGAAACAAAGAATATTGCAATATTCTACCACCAGCAAAATGCTGCTGGTGGTGTTTGCCGTTTCTTTGCTTCTCGCGAATGTCGTGCTTTTACAGCAAACACGTTCACTCTCACAAAATTTTAATAACGAACAAAAACAAGCGACTTGGTTTTTATTCCAACTCTCCAAAGAACTATCAGAACTTGTCGGCGAGGCCAGACGGTTAGATGAAAACGTATTGAATATTGATGGTGCAGAGCTTCAATACGAGTTAGCGTGGAGTCGCTTTGACTTATTGACCAGTAGCACGAAAGCCAATAAGTTCTTTTCTCGGAACAACATGCACCTTTACTTCATTAACCTTTTTGAAGAGTTCAAAGAGCTAGAAAAACAACTAGTAGAAGCTAGAACAGGTGATAGCCAAGCTGCTGCTGCATTTTATCGTTCAACTCAAACACTATATTTAGGCTTAATAGACTTCGTTAATCAAAACTTCCGTCTAAGCAGTAAAGCTTATGAAGCACAAAAAGGTCAAACCCAGCGCTTAATGCAAGCACAATATATGTTGTTTGCGACGTTCGTTTTGTCGATTATCTCTCTAACTTATTTCTTTTATCGTGAATCCCATTTTCATAGAAAATTGGCGCTAAGCGACCCTTTGACGAACCTAGGGAACCGCAATGCACTATTCATAACCCTAAACAAATTTACTCAAGAAAAAAGGCCCTTTTCTCTCTGGATTCTAGATTTAAATGGTTTTAAAGAAGTCAACGACACACACGGACACCAAGTTGGCGACACTGTACTGCGGGAAATCGCTAGGCGGCTTAATTCTATGGCACTCAATGATTTTACTGTTTATCGCATGGGAGGAGATGAGTTCGCGGTTATCCTTGAAGGTGAACATCTCAATGAAGAGAACGTACGTGAGCAGATAAATACCGTCTTTGATGCACAAATATTAAACTCCGATAAAGTCTCAACACTTTCAACAAGCATGGGCTTAGCGCAATACCCTAAAGACAGTGACAATGTTGACTTTCTTATCAGCATAGCGGATAAGCGCATGTACAAAATGAAATTTCAACGTTAAACGGTATATATGAT
>NZ_JAWOVM010000028.1:0-48494 GCF_033339895.1 Vibrio sp. 1751 | reverse complement strand
AACTTCTCAACTCGTTTTGCAGGTCTTGTTAAAGATTTCGATTGCACAGAGTACATGTCTAAAAAAGATGCTCGTAAGATGGACCTTTTCATCCAGTACGGCATTGCAGCGGGTATTCAAGCTCTTGATAACTCTGGCTTACAAATTACCGAAGAAAATGCGGCTCGAGTTGGTGTTGCTATCGGCTCAGGCATTGGCGGTCTTGACCTTATCGAAACTGGCCATACTGCATTAGTAGACAAAGGCCCTCGCAAAGTTAGCCCATTTTTTGTTCCTTCGACCATTGTAAACATGGTTGCAGGTAACCTATCTATCATGCGTGGTCTTCGTGGTCCAAATATCGCGATTTCTACCGCATGTACTACTGGCCTGCATAATATCGGCCATGCAGCACGTATGATTGCCTACGGCGATGCAGATGCGATGGTTGCTGGTGGTGCAGAAAAAGCTTCTACGCCTCTTGGCATGGCTGGCTTCGGTGCAGCTAAAGCACTATCTACTCGTAATGAAGAGCCTCAAAAAGCGTCTCGCCCATGGGATAAAGGCCGTGATGGTTTTGTTCTAGGTGATGGTGCTGGCATGATGGTGCTTGAAGAGTACGAACACGCAAAAGCACGTGGCGCGAAGATTTACGCAGAACTGGTTGGTTTTGGTATGTCTGGTGATGCTTACCACATGACATCTCCAAGC
Organism: Vibrio sp. 1751; assembly: GCF_033339895.1. Classification (NCBI taxonomy): domain Bacteria; kingdom Pseudomonadati; phylum Pseudomonadota; class Gammaproteobacteria; order Vibrionales; family Vibrionaceae; genus Vibrio; species Vibrio sp. 1751. Next base: position 47,804 of record NZ_JAWOVM010000028.1, on the reverse strand, counting down.
GAAGACGGCTCTGGTGGTGCACTTGCGATGGAAGCGGCGATGCGTGACGCTAACATCACAGGTACTCAAGTAGGTTATGTGAATGCTCACGGTACTTCTACTCCTGCTGGTGATGTTGCAGAAATCAAGGGCGTGAAACGTGCTCTTGGTGAAGAAGGTGCGAAGCAAGTTCTTGTGTCTTCAACTAAGTCTATGACGGGTCACCTATTAGGTGCTGCTGGCTCTGTTGAAGCAATTATCACGGTTATGTCTTTGGTTGACCAAATTGTTCCGCCAACCATTAACCTTGATGATCCAGAAGAAGGTCTAGACATCGACCTTGTGCCGCATACAGCGCGCAAAGTTGAAGGTATGGAGTACGCTATCTGTAACTCGTTTGGCTTTGGTGGTACAAACGGTTCTTTGATCTTCAAGAAGTTCGCTGAGTAACACTATCTAACCTAATTTAGATAAGCGAAACTTGTATTCTAACGGCTCGATGCTTAGCATTGAGCCGTTTTGTTTTATTTGTTGTCTGCTAATTTGAAGGTACGTGAATGTTTTGGGTAAATGGAGTTCCGCAAACGCATGTAGAGCTAGGTGATCGCTCATTCCAATACGGTGATGGAGGCTTTACCACCATCCTGACCCAAAATGGAGAGTTGGTTTACTGGCAAGAACATACTGAGCGCATGAGTGCTTGCCTTGACGCTTTGAAGATCTCTTCACCTGACTGGAAAGTTGTGCATGATTGGGCAAGCAAAGCGGTTTTATCTGACGCACGAGCGGGGGTGAAGATTCACGTTAGCCGCGGTATTGGCGGGCGAGGGTATAGCCCTAATGGGATTAAAGGCCCTATCGTGACGATTTCCAATTTTGCGTTTCCTTCTCATTATTCATCTTGGCAAGAACAAGGTGTGGACTTGGGCGTTTGTAATACTCGTCTAGGGATTCAACCTTTACTTGCGGGACATAAGCACAACAACCGTTTAGAGCAGATTCTCGCCAAGGCTGAAATCGACAATACAGAGTTTGCAGATGCAATAACGTTAAATGTGCAAAACCATGTCATTGAAACTACAATGGCCAACCTTTTTTGGGTTAAAGGTAATAAAGTATTTACGCCGGAGCTGACCTTATCAGGCGTTACGGGCGTAATGCGTCGTAAGGTGCTTGAGTTACTTAAAGTAAGTCATATTGAAGTCATCGAGGGGCGTTTTATACTTCCAGATTTGCTGAGTGCTGACGAGGCTTTCATGTGTAACTCAATATTAGGTATTGCACCTATTCGCAGCATAGTGGCATCGAACTCTAAGACTATATTTCCGATAGGAAAATTGACTCAACGACTGCAAGGGAATTTAACTACGTGATTAAAAAACTGTTGGCTTTTGTTATGCTGATCGCAGTGATAGGCGCAGCAGCTGTTTTTTATATAATTTCACAGGCTAAACAATACGTTGAAAAGCCTATTCTATTGGAACAACCTCAGCTGTTTACTGTAGAAAGTGGTACAAGCTTTCATCATGTCATGCGCGCCTTAGTTGAAGATGAGGTGATTGAAACATCGGAGTACATCCGTTTAATTCCTCACTTATATCCAGAATTGTTGCAAGTGCGAGCGGGTACTTACCAACTTGAGCCTGGTATGTCACTTTCGCAAACATTGGAGCATCTGAATACTGGAAAAGAATACCAGTTTGCGATCACTTTTGTTGAAGGCAGCCGCTTTTCTGAATGGGTAGATCAACTAAAAAGTGCTCCTTATTTAAAGCATGATTTAACCGATCTTTCAGAAAAAGAAATGGCTGCGAAGCTCGGAATTGAGAGAGAAAAGCTAGAAGGGTTGTTTTTAGCAGAAACCTACCATTACACAGCGGGTGCGAGTGAAAGCCAGTTATTAAAACGAGCGCATCGAAAACTCAATAAAATACTGGACGCTAGCTGGGAAGCTCGTCAAGAAAAGCTGCCATTACAGGATAAATATGAAGCCTTGATTCTCGCGTCTATCATCGAGAAAGAGACGGCTATTGATTCTGAGCGTGAGCGCGTCGCTTCTGTGTTTATCAACCGATTGAACAAACGTATGCGGTTACAAACTGATCCGACAGTTATTTATGGTATGGGTGACGCCTACGATGGCAACATTCGTAAGAAAGATTTGCGTACGCCGACACCATATAACACCTATACCATCAATGGTTTGCCACCAACACCGATTGCGATGGCTGGTGAAGCTTCCATTGAAGCGGCTTTGAATCCAGAAAGCAGCAACTATTTATATTTTGTAGCAAGTGGAAAGGGCGGACATGTATTCTCGACATCCCTTGCTGAGCACAACCGTGCTGTTCGTGCCTATTTAAGAGAACTAAGAAAGAACAAATGATGAAAGCAAACTTTATTGTCGTTGAAGGCCTAGAAGGCGCGGGTAAAAGCACTGCGATTAAAACCGTTTTAGATACGCTAAAAGCGGCCGGTATTGAGGATATCGTAAATACCCGTGAGCCAGGAGGCACACCGCTAGCAGAAAAAATGCGCGCTCTGGTGAAAGAAGAGCACGAAGGCGAAGAACTTAAGGACATGACGGAGTTGCTTCTTCTGTACGCTGCACGTGTTCAGTTGGTTGAGAACGTGATCAAACCAGCTTTGGAAAACGGTCAGTGGGTGGTTGGTGACCGACACGATATGTCGTCGCAAGCTTATCAAGGTGGTGGCCGTCAGATTGACGCATCGTTAATGAAAAATCTCCGGGATACAACGCTTGGTGATTTTAAACCTGCTCTCACTCTCTATATGGATATTGACCCTCGTGTTGGGCTTGAGCGTGCACGTGGGCGTGGTGAGTTAGATCGTATAGAGAAGATGGATATTAGTTTCTTCGAGCGTACACGTGAGCGTTATTTGGAGATTGCTCATGCCGATCCTTCCATCGTTATCATTAACGCAGAACAGACGATTGAAGGCGTGTCGCGTGATATTCGGGACGCTCTAAACGAGTGGCTAGCTCGTCAATAAGTGAAACGTAAATTTAGGTGACTCATGTTAAATGATTATCCATGGCTACAGCCAATATGGGATAACCTCAAAGTAGGGTTAGAGTCGGACAGAATACCAGGTGCGCTTTTATTACAAAGCGAGCAGGGCTTGGGCATCGAAAAACTTATCGAGTTTTTTAGCCAAGCACTTCTTTGCCAAAATTACGCGAGTGAAGCATGCGGTTTTTGTCATAGCTGCCAGCTAAATCAATCTCAAAACCACCCTGATTTACACTGGATCAAGCCAGAGAAAGAAGGAAAGGCGATAACGGTGGACCAAATTCGCGCTTGTAACCGTCTTGCTCAGGAATCATCTCAGCTTAATGGTTACCGCCTATTTGTAATAGAACCGGCGGACTCTATGAACGAGTCGGCATCGAATGCACTGTTAAAGACGCTAGAAGAGCCTGGGGCAAAGTGCTTGTTTTTGCTCGTTACCCACAATCAGGAGCGTCTGCTCCCAACGATTCGTAGCCGTTGCCAACACTGGGTTGTTGCGCCTCCGTCAGCGGAACAAGCGATGCAATGGATGCACGAACAAGGGGCGAAGCAAGTTCCTGCTTATGCCTTAAAACTGAATATGGGCTCTCCAATAAAAACATTGGATGCGTTAAATAATGGTGAGCTCGAAGCTTACTTGGCTTTTGAACGCAGTTTTATTAAGGCAATGTCTTCGCCTGTTTCAGACGTTTCTGAGTGTGCTTCTTTAATCGCTAAACACTCAGAGCAATCACTAGACTGGGCATGGTATTTACTGACAGATGCTCAGAAAGCGCAGTTTGGTGTATCAGAAGCTCAAATGCTTCCGGGCGCGACAAAGTTTCAACCGGACAACTATAGCGGTTTGTACTCATCAGCGAAGGCGCTGATGAACCTGAAAGCTCAGGTGCAAGCCTTTCCTGGCCTGAACCTTGAGCTACTATCAATGAATTGGTTAATTGAATCACGAGAGGCATTATGTTCGTAGATTCTCATTGTCATTTAGACAAATTGAATTACGACGATCTCCACATCAATGTGGAAGACGTTATTAACAAAGCTAAACAAGCAAACGTAACTGAACTACTTTCTGTTGGAGTAACGCTGGATTCTTTCCCGAAAATGATGGAAATGATCGAGCCTTATGACAATGTTTATGCTTCGTGCGGTGTGCACCCACTTGATGTTGAAAGCGACTTTTCGATGGACGTATTGCGCCACCATGCGTCGAATGCAAAAGTCGTCGCTATTGGCGAAACGGGTTTAGATTATCATTACAAGCCCGAAACGGCCGCGTTACAGAAAGAGCGTTTTGAGCAACACGTTGATCTTGCAGTGGAGCTCAACAAACCTTTAATTATCCATACCAGAAACGCACGTGCGGATACTCTAGATATTTTGCGTAAGGGTGGGGCAGAGAAATGTGGTGGTGTTATCCACTGTTTTACAGAAGATCTTCCATTTGCTGAAGCTGCACTGGAGCTGGGGTTTTATATTTCTATCTCGGGGATTGTTACTTTCCGTCAAGCTACAGAGCTAAAAGAAGTGGTGAAGACTCTACCTTTAGAGAAGCTTCTTATTGAGACAGATTCTCCTTACTTGGCTCCTGTCCCTCATCGTGGCAAAGAGAATCAACCCGCTTACGTTGTCGAAGTCGCTTCTTATATTGCGCAACTCAAATCGTGCTCTCTTTCTGAAGTGGCACAAAAAACCACCGAAAACTTCCGAAATCTTTTTTTGCGATGAAAAAATAACAAGAGCATAAAAAAGGAGCTTAGGCTCCTTTTTTGTTGATAAAAACAACAGATACGCTCACGAGTTTAATGTTTACTAAAAATGTTGATTTAATAACATTCAAAAATCACAAATGTAATTTTGTTACTAAAAATAACATTGAGGCGTATTTTATTTACGCCTTAAAATTAATTATATAAATAATTAATTCTTTATAAAACAGTAATATAAGTGCAATGCAAACCTTTTCATCGGCTGTTTTTGGGTGTGATCCAAGACTTGTTTTGAAACTAAATTTCGTAACTGTGTGGAAAGTTTGAGGGTCATCAATATATATTTAGAGCCGGAAAATATAATGCAGTTGTGGTTACATTTTCATTGGGTGCTAACCTTTAGGCTACGGGGGTGTGCCGTTAGTGCCCAAATAATACTTATAAATTTATCAGGAGCATAAACATGTTTAAGAACCTTTTTGCTAACCTGCAAAAAGTTGGTAAGGCTCTGATGCTTCCAGTATCAGTTTTGCCAGTTGCAGGTATTTTATTAGGTGTGGGTGCTGCCCATCTAAGCTTTATTCCAGAGATCGTTTCTAATCTTATGGAACAAGCTGGTGGTTCAGTATTCGGCCAAATGGCACTTCTATTTGCAGTAGGTGTAGCTCTAGGCTTCACTAACAACGACGGTGTTGCAGGTCTTGCAGCTATCGTTGGTTACGGCATCATGACGGCAACGCTAGGTGTAATGGCGGGCGTTATGGGTGTTGAGAAAATCGATACAGGTGTACTAGGTGGTATCCTTGTCGGTGGTGTGGCTGCTTGGGCATTCAACCGTTTCTTCAAAATCCAACTTCCAGAGTACCTTGGCTTCTTCGCTGGTAAGCGCGCAGTGCCAATCATCACTGGTTTTGCTGCGATCATCCTAGGTGTTATCCTTTCTGTTATCTGGCCACCAATTGGCGGTGCAATTTCTGCATTCTCTGATTGGGCTGCACACCAAAACCCACAGCTAGCATTCGGTATCTACGGTGTTGTTGAGCGTTCTCTAATCCCATTCGGTCTACACCACGTATGGAACGTACCGTTCTTCTTCGAAGCAGGTTCTTGTGTTAACGCTGCCGGTGAAGCTCAAAATGGTGTACTAACTTGTTACCTAGTTGCTGATGAAGCATCTCGTGCTGCTGGTAATGGCTTCGGTCAGCTAGCGGGTGGTTACATGTTCAAGATGTTCGGTCTACCAGCTGCAGCAATCGCAATTGCTCATTGTGCTAAACCAGAAAACCGTGCAAAAGTAATGGGTATCATGGCGTCAGCTGCACTGACTTCATTCCTAACTGGTATTACTGAGCCAATCGAATTCTCATTCCTATTCGTTGCTCCACTACTATACGGTATCCACGCTCTACTAGCTGGTTCTGCATACATCGTTTCGAACACTCTAGGCTTTGTACACGGTACTTCTTTCTCTCACGGTCTGATCGACTTCCTAGTTCTATCTGGTAACGCTCAGAAGATGGTGCTAATGATTGCCGTTGGTCTAGTTTACGCAGTAATTTACTACGTAGTGTTCCGTGGTGTAATCACAGCGCTTGACCTAAAAACACCTGGCCGTGAAGATGAAACGGAAAGTGCAGCTGTAACTTCTGGCTCTGATATGGGCGGTGAACTGGTTGCAGCGTTTGGCGGTAAAGCTAACATTACTGGTCTAGATGCATGTATCACACGTCTACGTGTAGCAGTTGCAGATACAGCAGCTGTTGACCAAGACAAGCTAAAACAACTAGGCGCTGCTGGTGTTGTAGTTGTAGCTGGTGGTGTACAGGCTATCTTCGGTACTAAGTCTGATAACCTAAAAACTGAAATGGATGAGTGGATTCGTAACCACGGTTAATCGCAGTCATTCATAGTAATGCATAAAAGGAGGCTTCGGCCTCCTTTTTTAGTTCCTATTTTATTAACTGACAGTTCCTTTTTAGTGTGATCCTAAACTCATCTTTACTTTTGTCAGCTTTTTCATACATCGAGCTTACCCATCGTTGACATATTGATATGCCATTATGTTTGAATAGCGAATAATGTTTTTTTGAATAATTGATAACGTGTATGAAGAACAAATTCATTTTAGTTTTGGGACTAGTTTCTAGTACGGCAATGGCGGCAAGCGAACCAACGGATCTATCAGTTGGTATGGCTGTCGATCAACAATTAAGTGTTGTTGTAGAGTTAGATAACAAATATCGTGGCATTATCGGAAACGATGGTATGGCGTTTGATTACATCGCTAAGCGTGGAACATTCGATCAAAACATGCCTGTGACTTGGTATGTCGGCGTTGGTGGCTGGTATGAATGGGATGACGAGTTTGGTGTGAGAGTACCACTTGGTGTGAACTGGGATTTATCACGCGGCTGGGACCTTTATGGTCAAATACACCCAGAGCTAGATCTTTACAAAGGTGCTGACTTGCAACTTGGCGGCGCCGTTGGCATCAAGTACAGTTTCTAGAATTGAACTAATGTATGTATAAAAAAACGCCGGTAACTACCGGCGTTTTTTATGTGGAACTTAACGTTCTATTGTTTATCCATGGCTCGCTTGATGCAAACGGCAGCGCCGCCCCAAGTGATACCTAAACCAATAACCATCATAATAATTGCGCTGATTGTCATTTTGCTGTCTCCTTGCGGTTCACTGCGTTGATCACTAGACCAAAGATAAAGAGTGCGGCGATAAGTGCCCAGCCTAAAGTTAGATCATAGCCACCGTAGCCTTCAGTAATTAGGGCGTATAGCTTGGTCGCTAAGATAATGGCGAGCATGATTGGTGTAACGAAGCGTAAGCAGATCTCGAACCATTGACCAACAGAGAAATCAGAGCGCTCGTTAACGTAATTACGTACTTCTGGCACGCGCTTCAATAGCCACGCCATCAAGACAATCTCAACCAGACCACCAACCATGATGCCAACGTTGTTTGCAAAGTGGTCTACTAGATCGAGTAGCAGCAGACCGCCATTGGTAGCAAACGCCATAGAGACAACGAAGCCAATACCAATCACAACATTTGCAGCTTTTTTACGGCTCCACTTCAGCTTGTCGATAATGGCTGAAGTTACGGCTTCCATAATTGAAATATGCGAACTTAGACCAGCAACCACCAGTGCAAAGAAGAACAGTGGACCAAGAATATATGGGGCAGGTAGTAGGTTAATTGCCGCAGGTAAAGTAACAAAAGCCAAGCCAACGCCTGCAGATACCACCTCTGTTAACGGCTTACCTTGCTCTTGAGCCATGTAACCCAATACTGAGAAGATCATGATGCCGGCTAGGATCGAGAAGCCACAGTTGATCAACACGGTCATAAACGCGTTATTCGTTATGTCTGACTTTTCTGGTAGGTAGCTAGAGTAAGCTAGCATGATGGCGAAGCCGATACTTAGCGTAAAGAAGATCTGACCATATGCCGCTGCCCATACTTTCACATCCCAAATTTTGCTGAAATCGGGTTCGAACATGTAGTTCACGCCATCTAGAGCTCCTGGCAAGAAAATCATACGTCCGATTAAGAAAATCACCATCAAGAATAGGATTGGCATCATAATTTTAGATGCTCGTTCAATTCCTGATTTCACGCCTTTGGCAATAGCGGTGTAAGTAATTGCCCAAGCAATCACCATGGATAAAGCAATCTTCCATTGAATACTGCCTAAGTCTGTTGGTGAGTTGTCACCTAGCTTTAGGTATTCACTAAAGAAAAATGCGTTGGTATCGGTTCCCCAACCTTGAGTGAACGACAACCCAAAGTAAGAAATCGACCAACCGATAACAGCCACATAGTAAACGGCAATAACTGCAGCCACACCAACTTGGAACCAGCCAAGCCATTCAAATTTAGAATGAATTTTCGCTAGTGTTTTTGGTGCCGAGCCTCGGTATTTTTGTCCCATACTGAACTCAAGGATCATAAATGGAATACCGGCAGTGATCATGGCAAAAATGTAAGGAATAAAAAATGCGCCGCCACCGTTTTCATAGGCCATGTATGGGAAACGCCAAATGTTTCCCAAACCGATAGCAGACCCAACTGCTGCTAAGATGAATCCCGCCCGGGATCCCCATTGTTCTCGCTTCATATTTGACTCCTATAAGACTCCCTGAGGAATGAAGCTCTCTACGTAACACAGTAATAATTGCGCAAACAGTTGGAAGAAAGGACCGCTGTTATCCATCAGCTTTTCTATCCTTAATTCTAACTTATTATAATTTTATAGAGCTATATTCTGGCTACTGTAAGAGAAAGTAGATTATTAATCTTAAAATTTTGATGTGTGTTTGATAAAACTGAAATATTTATCTGTTTTCACTGATCAGACTAACTTCTAATAATACTTAGCGCAATAGAATCTAAATGTTAATTCAGATGCGTTGTCTGGTTTTAATCTTGTTAAATTTGAGTTTGATTGTGGTTTTGTGTGGTTGGGTGGTTGTTTGTCTGGAATAAATGACTGGGATCTAATAATTGCTTTGGTGTTTAAGACTATTTTGATTAATTAGGGCGTACGGCTATCTTTTGTGCACCTATCTAGATGATGCTTCGTTACTTTGCCAAACAATGGTGTTTAGACGATATTCTTTATCGGCTCTATGCAGGACTCGTTCAGCGTTCTTTGTGACGAGCCCTACAGAGGAACATGCATAAAAATTAGAAGCGGAAACTAAAACCAACATTTGATTGGAATTGGTTCATCCAATCAGTATCGAACTTAATGATACAGTTTGAGCCGTCATTAGGTAGAGTACAGGCGCCAGATGTATCGTTATCAACGACCGTTCCTAACCATCTCAGTTGGGCTGTTAACGCAAAGTTCTTTGAAAATTCATATTCCAGCCCTGCAAAAGCGCTAGCCGAAAATCCGTATTTTTTGTCTACCCAATCCACATCGGCGTAAGAAGCCCCCAAGCCTACACCGATATAGGTTTGCCAATTTGCTGCGACAGGATAGTACATGCTGCTTTGGAAGTGCAGATAATGGATATCTGCCGAGTTGGACAGCTTTTCAAGTTCCGTCGATTGATTGGAGTAAAACAATCCGATCCTTCCTTTTTCTAAGGGAGTCTCGACTGAAAGAGCGTAATTCACTGCGGGGTCGAGATCGTATGTATTACCACTTTCATCCTCTACTTGGCCGCCTCCTGTATAGCCTATGTATGGTGTAACGATGATATTCGCTTGTGCATTGATAGCAGTACTCATCATCATGATTCCTACTAGCCAGCTGAGTTTTTGGTTCATGCCCTATCTCCTTATTATGACTAAGCTAATTGTGATGGGTTAGTCAAAATTGCGCGACTAAATTAAGCAAATCTTGAACATATTTCACACCGGTGTTATTAATTTGTTACATATTAAGGAGGTGTTTATGGAACACGATCTAAAATCCGCATTAATCATTGTGGTGACTGTTTTTGCAGTGCTTTTGTCATTTGGCATCATTGCTATTACAACAGCTTAAGATAACCACTTTTACCAAACGTTTTAACAAAATGGCGTGAGCCTATGATACGTAACAGCGGTATAATCACAGAAAGCCATGCAGAGCTTGATGTAAAAGTTTATGAGCACTTTAGGCATGGTAAAACTGCTTTAGTCACGCAAGGTGGAGGGCAGAGAGGGATTTTTACCGCTGGCGTTTTAGACGCCTTTTTACTTTCCAACTTCGATCCTTTCGATGAATTCTATGGCACCTCTGCCGGAGCACTTAACTTATGTTCTTACTTGTGTCGTCAACATGGCATGGGCAAAGCTTTTATTACCGAGCTGACAACGTCTCCTGAATTTTTTAATCTGTTTCGCTATATCCGAAAGCAGCAGTACTTAGGTTTAGAGTGGGCATTAGAACGGATTCAAGATTTCCCATACAAGCTTGACCTTGATTTAGGTCGTAGTGCATTGGGAAAACGAGGAGCGTTTGCTGCGGTAACGAATATAGAGACGCTATCAGATCAATATCTACCAATCTTGGATGACTCGTGGTTTAACACTATGCTAGCGACATGTGCGATTCCCAAGTTGTACCACGGACCTGTCGACGTAAATGGCAATAAGTTTGTTGATGGCGGCGTGTCTGCCTCTATCCCTGTTCAAGAAGCGTGGCGTCAGAATGCTCGCAACATTATTGTCATTCGCACAGAGCCGTTTTCAGAGATTGAAGCGAGAGCCCAAAGTGAAGTGGGGGATGTGCCTGTCGAATGGTATCGAGAGTCTATCAACTCAGTACAGCAATCATGGCAGCAAAAAGTGAATCAGTGGAAGCTGGATTGGGCGTCGTTCTTCCAACAAAAAATTAATGCAGCACATCAATCGAAGCTTGCAGGGAAAATGCTGTTAAATGGAGGTCGTTGGTTGTTCGGTGCTGATAACTTGTATCGTTTAAGTCATCTGATTGGTGAGAATTTTGATTCAGGTTTAGCCGACATGCTGATGATTCATTATCAAACATTTGAGCTCACTCAGGCCTTTATATCTGCTCCACCTGACGACACTTTTATTTTACAAGTTGCGCCTAAAGAGGGGCTTCGTTCTTCTTCTTTGTTAAGTGACCAAGAGTCACTAGAGCATGACTATCAACTTGGGCTTCAAGCTGGGTTTAACCTAGTTCAACTCTATGACCAGCTGGATGTTGAAATTGATGGTAGAGAGAGAGCATAAACCTTCTTACGTTCACGATGTGCGCAATATACAAAGCATATAAATAAGGCTCCATTTTCGGAGCCTTATTTGCGGGTTCTTGTGGTTAACTCCGGTTAGGTATAACGACTACGCTTGTAGAATGCGCATGCAGTTGGTTGAGCCAACAACATCCATTACATCGCCTTGAGTAATAATGACTAAATCACCTTTGTGCAAGTACCCTTGCTCTTTAAGGCTAGTAATCGCTGCTTGAGCCGTTGGTAAACCCGCATCACTTTTTGACTCGAAATATACAGGTGTCACGCCTCGGTATAATGCTGCTCGATTTAGTGTCGATTCATTCCGTGATAAGGCAAATATTGGCAAGCCAGAGCTTAAGCGAGACATCATCAACGCAGTCCTGCCGGACTCAGTTAACGAGATCATCGCTTTAATTCCTTCCATGTGATTCGCAGAGTACATGGTTGCCATTGCGATGGTTTCTTCAGCGGTTTCGAAGGTTCTATCTAAGCGATAAGTAGATAGACTTGCCTCCGACATTTTTTCTGCCCCCACACATACTTCGGCCATGGATTTGACCGTTTCTACAGGATATTTACCTGCAGCAGTCTCTCCAGACAGCATCACCGCGTCAGTGCCGTCTAGAACCGCATTGGCCACATCCATCACTTCAGCACGCGTTGGCATTGGGCTAGTAATCATGGACTCCATCATTTGTGTCGCAGTAATCACGATACGGTTTAAACTGCGTGCGCGGCGAATCAGTTTTTTCTGGACACCTATGAGCTCAGGGTCACCGATTTCTACACCAAGGTCACCACGTGCAACCATCACTACATCGGATGCGAGAATAATGTCGTCAATAGACTCATTGGTCGCGACGGTTTCTGCTCGTTCGACTTTAGCCACTAACATGGCTTCAAGGCCTGCATCTCTGGCTAAGCGTCGAGCGTAATGCATGTCTTCGCCGTTACGCGGGAATGAAATAGCAAGGTAGTCTACTTGAATTGCTGCGGCGGTAAGAATGTCGGCTTTATCTTTCTCTGTGAGCGCATCGGCTGACAATCCGCCGCCTTTTTTGTTGATCCCTTTATTGTTGGACAGTGGACCACCGACAATCACACGGGTATGAACTTTATTACCCTCTACTTTGGTAACTTGCAGCTGAACGCGTCCATCATCGAGTAATAAAATGTCATTTGGTGAAACATCTTGCGGTAGTTCTTTATAATCTAACCCTACAGATTCTTGATTGCCTTCCCCTTTTGGTAAATCACTATCTAATGTGAATTTATCGCCCACATTCAAAATGACTTGGCCGTCTTTAAACGTCGATACACGGATTTTAGGGCCTTGTAAGTCACCAAGAATAGCAACCTGACGCCCAAGTTTTGCTGCAATGGTACGGACTTTGTTCGCTCGTTGAATGTGGTCTTCACTGGTTCCATGTGAAAAATTCATACGGACAACGTTTGCACCGGCTTTGATGATCTCCTCAAGTATATTGTCCTTATCCGTTGAAGGACCCAGCGTAGTGACAATTTTTGTTCGTCTTAGTTTGGAAGTCATAGATTCTCCGATGAATGTGTGTGTACAGGTAACTTGAACTCTATCCTTACTTTACGCAATCGCTCTCAAGGTTAGCCTCGTTGCTGAGCCCACACCTTAAAGCTACTTGAATATAAGTATATGCACAGAATGTTTACATTAAGAGTAACCCCGGTAAAACAGACAGATATTCGACAGGCAATGGCCTTATTGATAAAAATGCGCTGCTTTAAAGGCACTACTTCATAATTTAGTGAATAAAAATAAGTTATTTTTCAAACAATTTAACAGGAGTAGATTCTTCGTTATTTGATTGAATACACAAACAAACAGGTTTATACGTGATGCTTGTCACGGGGATTTATTAATTCACTTCACAATTAGTTCGCAAAGTAAAAAAATTGTCCCGTTATAGAATTTCGGAGTGCAAGATGTACATGGCTCAACCGGGCCATATTGATCATATCAAACAGGTCAATGCTGGTCGTGTATATAAACTAATTGACCTAAAAGGTCCTATTTCTCGAATTGATTTGTCCAAGCAGAGTGAGCTTGCTCCTGCTAGTATCACCAAAATCACTCGGGAATTAATTGAAGCGCACTTGATTCATGAAACGACAGTACAAGAAGCGACGAGTCGTGGTCGACCTGCTGTCGGTTTGCAGGTCAATAATGAAGGCTGGCAATTTTTGTCAATGCGTTTGGGGCGGGGTTATTTAACCATTGCTTTGCATGAGTTAGGCGGTGATGTACTGATCGATACTAAAATCGAGATACACGAGCTTGATCAAGACGATGTGCTTGAGCGCCTGCTTTACGAAATTGATGAATTCTTTCAGACTTATGCGGATCAACTTGATCGTGTTACCAGTATTGCCCTTACGCTGCCTGGCCTCGTGAACTCAGAGCAAGGTGTCGTTTTGCAGATGCCTCATTACAATGTCGAAAATCTTGCTCTTGGACCAGAGATATACAAAGCAACAGGCTTGCCAGTTTTCATTGCCAATGACACGCGAGCTTGGGCATTAGCAGAAAAGCTTTTTGGTCATTCTCAAGATAATGACAACTCCGTTCTTATCTCTATCCACCACGGTTTAGGTGCGGGCATCATTCTGGATGGGCGCGTTTTGCAAGGCCGTCACGGTAACATTGGTGAACTCGGGCATATTCAAATTGACCCAAATGGAAAACGTTGTCATTGCGGCAATATTGGCTGTTTGGAAACCGTTGCCAGTTCTCAGGCAATTCGTGAAGAAGTCGTAAGACGAATCGCTGATGGCGAAGACTCTATTCTTGCTAAACAAGAGGAAATGAGTATTGAGAGCATTTGTGAAGCCGCTGCAAACGGTGATCCTTTGGCCGTCGATGTGATTGAAAAACTTGGACGCTACTTAGGCTCTGCAATTGCTATTGTGATCAACTTATTTAACCCTGAGAAAATCTTGATCGGTGGTGTGATTAACCAAGCAAAAGATGTGCTTTATCCTGCGGTTCGTCGCTGTATCGAAGAGCAGAGTTTACCTGTTTATCACCAAGATCTTGAGCTGGTGGAGTCTCGTTTCTATAAGCAAGCCACAATGCCTGGTGCCGCGTTGATTAAGCAAGCGTTGTACGATGGTCAACTATTGATGAAGGTTGTGGAAGGTTAAGTACTTTTTAACATGATGATGTGCCTGGCTGTTGAGACTGCATTTGTAGGTGATTTAGGGTGAGACTTAACGGCTCACCCTTTTTGATCGCCTATTACTAGAATGGGAATTTGAGTTATGTTGCATTGCTATATCTGCGCCATTCATGTAATTTCCTAAAAAGCTCAAGTAAATAAACAAAATGGCTTTCAATGTGCTGCGTGACTTTGCGTCTGATGCAAAGAGAAGTAATACGCTAAAACTGTTGTACTTTAAAGCTGTGCTCGAAAAGCCAAATATTTTAAGGTTATTTGGTTATATAACCTTGCTGTGTCTGTACTGATTTCGAGTAAAATAAGAATTATCCATAATTTAGGTAGTAGTATGTCCGGAGTGTTAAATACGGTTGACCAGCGTACAAACTTGGTTGGTGAAAATCGACTAGAGCTTCTGCTGTTCACTTTAAATAGTCGCCAATTATTTGCGATTAATGTGTTCAAAGTGAAAGAGGTCATCAAGCTTCCACCGTTAACCAAGCTCCCTGGATCGCACTACAATATTCGTGGGGTTGCTTCTCTACGAGGTGAAGCGGTACCAGTGATTGATTTACGAGGCGCAATTGGTTTTCCTGCTTTACGTGGTGAAGCGGAAGAAGAAAATTTGATCGTGACAGAGTACAACCGCACGGTGCAGGGCTTCTTAGTCGGTCCGGTTAAAAACATTATTAATACGGCATGGACTGAAATTCAGCCGCCTCCTTCCACGTCTGGTCGCTCGAATTACCTCACGGCTATCACGCAAATTAAAGAGGGGGATGCCTCTCAAATTGTCGAAATTATTGACGTTGAAAAAGTTTTAGCAGAGATCGTACATTACGACGTGACTATCTCGGAGGATATTCTCGATCAAGAATTGGCCCAAGCAATGGTCGGGCGTAATGTTCTGATTGTGGATGATTCCTCTACAGCTCGTAATCAAGTTCGCGATACGCTTTCTCAATTAGGTATGAATATCATCGAGTGTCGTGACGGGCTAGAAGCGTTAACGGTTTTAAAACGTTGGTGTGATGAAGGTAAAGATGTAGAAAAAGAGCTGTTGATGATGATTACGGATGCTGAAATGCCTGAAATGGACGGTTATAAACTGACCCATGAAGTGCGCCAAGATCCACGTATGTCTAAGTTGTTTATCACATTGAACACTTCTCTGAGCGGTAGTTTTAATGAAGCCATGGTACAAAAAGTAGGCTGTGATCGCTTTATATCTAAATTCCAACCGGATCTGCTGGTTGAAGTTGCTCAAGACCGATTACGCCAGATGCTTTCTAAAAGTGCATGATTAGATCTAGTGAAATCAGAGGGAGCGCACCTCTCTCTGATTTTTAACATCTCTCTCCTTAATTCCTCTGTACTAATGGAAATCCCGAGATTTACTTTGTAGATTGTTCAAGTAGTGCGTGCAATCAATCAACTTACCAGCAATGACGTGCGTGACTTCTCCCTCTCTTTCAAGAATGCCTTTCACCATTAATACTTTAGCGCCTAAATACGCTTGCTTTTGGGCTCGTGCTGTAGCTTGCCAAACGACCACATTAATGTTGCCCGTGTCATCTTCTAACGTAAAAAATGTCACGCCAGCGGCGGTGCCTGGAGATTGTCTTCCTGTTACCACACCTACCACTGTGACCAGTGACTTATGCGGTTTCTCTGTCAGTTGCCTCATGCGGGTAAAGTGAGGGAGTTTGCCCGTTTCTTCTAATAATTTAATTGGATGGCGGCTAAGAGATAGTCCCGTGCTTGCGTAATCCTCAATTAAATTTTCATATTCAGAGGGTTGAGTCTGGTAGCTAACATTGGGTTCTTCGACCTTGTGAAACAATGGTAGGTCAGATAAGGAATCCATTGCTGCCCAGCGAGCGTTATAACGATTTCCCGATAAGGCTTGAAATGCATTGGCTGAAGCCAATAATTCAATGTCACTTCGGCTTCTTAATATCTGCTTTACTTCTTGAATCGATCGGTAACCATTAAGTGGTTTGCGCTCAATAAGTCTTTGTGCGCTTTCTGCGTTAAAGCCTTTCACCAAGCGAAAACCAAGTTGCACGCCGAGCCTGCCATTCGGACGTGAGACGAGATGATGTTGATATTTTGAATGATTGACGCACACCGGCAATACTTCGACGCCATGTCGGCGAGCATCTTGTACTAATTGCGATGGGCTATAAAATCCCATTGGTTGGCTGTTCAACAATGCAGTGTAAAATTCGGCTGGGTAATAATATTTTAACCATGCAGAACAATATGCCAGCACTGCGAAAGACGCTGAATGACTTTCAGGGAAGCCGTACTCACCAAAGCCGCAAATCTGATCGAAAATGCGCTCAGCAAACGCTAAGTCATAACCTCTCTCTTGCATACCATTGATCAGTTTTGGTCTGAATTTAGCGAGATCGCCATTCTTTTTCCATGATGCCATCGCTCGACGGAGTTGATCGGCCTCGCCGCCGCTAAACCCTGCGGCTACCATGGCTAGCTTGATGACTTGCTCTTGGAAAATAGGGACGCCCATAGTCCGCTCCAGAACGCTTTTTACTTCTTCCGATGGATAACTGACTGGCTCTTTGTGATCTCGTCGTTTTAAAAAAGGATGCACCATATCACCCTGAATAGGGCCTGGACGAACAATTGCAATTTGAATCACTAAATCGTAATAACAAGCAGGCTTTAGGCGAGGAAGCATGCTCATTTGTGCACGAGATTCTATTTGGAATACGCCTATCGTGTCGGCTTTTTGGATCATGCGGTACACGTGTGGATCATCTTGTCGGCGAGTGATTTCGGAAATAGAGAGGGATCGCTGGTGATGTTTCTCGACCAGCTGAAAGCACTTTTTGATGGCGTTTAACATGCCGAGTGCGAGCACATCGACTTTTAGTAGCTTCAAGCTTTCTAAATCGTCTTTATCCCATTGAATGATAGTGCGATCTTCCATCGAGGCATTTTCAACAGGTACCAACTCATATAAAGGGCCAGATGAAATTACAAAGCCACCTACGTGCTGAGATAAATGGCGTGGGAAGCCAATGATCTCGTTGACCAATTGGATAAACTGCTGCCCTTTGAGAGATTCTGGTTGTAAGCCAAGTTCAATAATTTGAGCTTGCCAGCCTTGGCTGCGATCTCGGCGATTAACGTTCTTAATGAAAAAATCCAATTGGGTCTCTTCAATCCCTAGTGCTTTACCGACTTCACGCACGGCACTTTTAAAGCGATAGCTGATCACTGTTGCAGCAAGTGCTGCACGCTCACGGCCATATTTTTTGTAAATATACTGGATAACTTCTTCACGGCGCTCGTGTTCAAAGTCCACATCAATATCCGGCGGTTCCTTACGTTCTTTACTGATAAATCGTTCGAATAAGACAGCGATTTGTCGAGGATCGACGGCGGTAATTTCCAGGCAATAACACACCACAGAGTTTGCAGCGGAACCTCGCCCTTGGTAAAGAATGCCTTGCTGTTTCGCGAACATTACGATGTCGTGAATAGTAAGGAAGTAGTAGTGGTATTTCAGCTCTTGAATAAGCGCCAGTTCATTCTCGATGGTTTGATTGACTTCTGCTGGCACGCCTTCAGGAAAACGCAGCTTTTTACCACGTTCGACCAACATACGTAAGTAAGAGTCGGGTGTGTAACCATCTGGGATCAGCTCGGTAGGATATTCGTATTTTAAATCGGAGAGCTTAAACTCGCATAAATCGGCGATGTAAGTACTTTCTTCCAGCCATTCTGGTTTGTAAATCCGAATCAACTTTTTAAAAGGACGAAGCGCTCGCTCAGTATTCGAAATACGGTCAAAACCGAGTTTATCGACGCTACACCCATGCTTTATAGCAGTAAGTACATGCTGTAATGGCAAGCGTTCAACATCATGCATGAGAACGCCTCCGCAGGCAGTTATAGGTAATTGAAATTCATGTGCTAACTGCTCGCAGTGCGCAATGTACTCAGTATCGTTGTTACTCAAATGGCGCTGAATCGCTACCCACAAACGATTAGCGTGGTGTTGATTGAGCCAGCGCCCCCAATGGTGATCACTCTCTTGATGTGTGGGCAGCCACAATACCAAACAATGTCGAACCGACATCAAATCCCATTCGAACAGTTGATAGTTGCCTTTTTCACTGCGTCTCCTTGCGTTTGTGATGATACGACACAACTCGGCATAAGCCTTGCGACAAGGGCAAAGCAGTACGATTTGGCATTCATCATTTAACCAAAACATACTTCCAACGATTTGTTTGATATCGAGTTTATGTTGTTCGATGGTCGCATGGGCTTTGACAACGCCCGCGACTGAACATTCATCCGTTATAGCTAGAGCTTGATAGCGATAGAAAGCAGCTTGGAGTACCAGCTCTTCTGCATGAGAAGCCCCAGTCAAAAAAGAGAAGTTAGACTGACAAAATAGTTCCGCGTAACTCATAATGACCCAACAAAAATAACTGTCGATTTAACAAAAATAGCCATGAAGAAACCAGTGCTTGTGCTGATCGCGAAATATCCATAACCAGCGGCCTTGCTTGGTGTGTGCAATGTAGTAATCACGCATGATCTCATCACCATCCCACCACCCAGAAACTATTCGCTCAGGTCCGTGGACCAAAGAAACTTGCTCTTGCAATACAATGGGAGTCGGTAATTGCATTGCTGGGCGTAGTATGGATGGTATGTCGTGCCCCTTTTCATCCGGAGCATCAGCAGGGCGATACTGACTGGCCTTTTCTGGTCTAGGATCGCAAGCAATATTGGGTTTTAAAACGGCACTTTTTCCCAATTTAGCTTGCAGTAAAGAGAGCAGCTCTAAAGCATTCATGTTTCCTTTCTGCCCAGCAAAGAGATCGCGTGATGCACTAAGAGGCTCACCTTGACGGATGACTTTTAACGTTAGCCCTGTGACTGGGCCATTAAGCGAGAGTGACTCTAAGCTCAAACTCGCTAACTGTTGCCAACGCTGACATAGGTAATCACCTTGCGCAGAAGTGAGTTGAAGGTGTTGCTCTTGTTTCTCACGCTGGTGGAGTGTTAAACACAGTTCAAAAGCGACCTTATCTCTTAATTTAAGAAAGATTTCGAGTTGACGAAGTAATTTGGCCAACGGCTTTTCAATCCACTGAACGTTTTCGATCTCAAACAACAGCTCTAAATAAACTTGAAAGGATTCGGTAGGGTGATAAAAGTCGACAGGGTGTTTAAACTGCCCAGTCAGTCGACCAACGTAGTTCACCAAATCGATATCAAAGCGTCGTGCGATGTCTTGCAATGGCAGTTCAAGCAGGTTTTGCAATGTGGTGACACCTACACGTTGTAACTTCTCTACGGTAGCGTTTGATAAATCTGTCAGTGTTAACGGTATTGGTGATAAGGCTTTTTGTATGGCAGATTTGTCTTCGCTGATGACGTTCGCTCCTGATAATGCCATCAATTTGGCAGCAAAAGGCGAAAAACCACATCCGAATTGAAAACTCAGTTTCAGCTCCGATAAGTGAGCTCTGACTTTATTCCAATAGTTTTCAAGCCCTTCATACAGAGCGAGCATTGGAGTAGCACGCAGTAAAATACCTTGGTTTGGCATCAACACAACGTCAGATGTGATCAAATACAACCACTGGGCTACCTCTTGTAATTTATTTAATTCGGTTTGTGGATGATAAGGATGCACTTGTAAATCTCGACACAAGGACGCAGCACTGCCTAAGCCCATACCAGGCTTAATGCCTTGTTGTTCGGCAATCTCGTTGTATTGAATAATCTGGCAACGTTGGCTTTCGACAATCACCACGGGTTGTTCTTGGTTATCACCAAAGAGTGCGTCTAGCTGCAGGCGAGGGAAGTGTAAGTAAATCCACAGAGACATATCACTAACCTTGGTTCGCCAGTGGGAAGTTGACCACAGTCGAGTGCACAGTTTCAGATGATGGTTTCACCAGTTGCGGGTAATGGTGTTGGAATCCGATACTAACGCTACCTCTATTCCAGCCTCCTTTCCTTTTCAGCACTTCAACATGAATCCCTTGCTCGTCGCCTTTCAGTTTTAAACTGAGTGACACAGGCAAAGACAAGCGGTTGATAGTATCTGTTTTAAGCATAAAGAGAGGGCAACTCCCTTGTTCACTTGCTACCTGTAAGCGTTTCACTTGATGTATTTCAAGCTCTTCTTGCCATAACAAAACATTACTGCATACCCCACTTTTCAGACATTGCTCTGCAGCCCAAAGAGCGTCTTTGGGGTGAGTTGGAGTAACGACCCACACTTGGTTTATATCCAACCCGATGTAGTGTAAAAACAGAGAATTCACTAGCGCAGGTGGTTGAATAAATGCGGTCACACCATTGGTCTGAGTGGCTTTTAAATAGGGAGCGAGCAAACGCAATTCACCAATACTACCAATAGATTCCATCTCCACTACGCCATGAGGTGGAAAGCCTCCGCCGAGCAAATCATCTAATTCAGAAAAACCGGAACTAGTCTGCAACTGCTGAGGATCTGCTTTCGTTAAATTTGCTTGCCAAACAAGGTGTTGGCTTTTTAAGTTCTGAATAATATCTTGCATAATAAATACCTGTATATATATACAGTATATTTCTGTGGGAGAAAGTCGCAAGATTTTTATGAAGAGAGAAATGAAAAAAGGCAGCGTTTGCTGCCTTTTCAATCGATTATGTGAGGTAACCTGAATGAGTTATTTACGCTTCGGTTGAGCGTCGATGCACTGACCGTTCACATCGGTAACCGCAGGATCCATTAAGTGCAAATATAGCGGCATGATATCCAGTGGCGTTTTGAGAGTATTCGCATCTTCACCCGGATATGCTTTTTCACGCATGCGAGTACGAGTGGCACCAGGGTTAATTGCGTTAACGCGGATCGGTGTATCACTCAGCTCGTCAGCCAAAACTTGCATCATGCCTTCTACGGCAAATTTAGAGATAGCGTATGGCCCCCAGAATGCGCGGCCAGAGTGGCCGACGGTTGAAGAGGTAAAGATAATACGCCCAGCTTCTGATTTACGCATCACAGGCAGTAGTGCTTGAGTCATTAGCACTTCGGCTTTCACGTTGATCTGCATGATATCGTCGAAGTCTTCCTCTTTGATTTGATCAAATGGACACAGCGAACTCAAGACACCTGCGTTGTGTAATAGACCATCCAAGCGACCAAACTGTCCTTCGATTGTCTCTGCCATATCAATGTAATTCTGCTGAGTTGCACCCTTGAGATCCAATGGAATGATAGCTGCTTGTGGATAGCCAGCAGCTTCAATCTCATCATAGATAGATTCAAGGTTTTGCACATTTCTACCCAAGAGAATAACAGTTGCACCGTGCTCGGCATAAGAAAGCGCGGCTTGACGGCCGATGCCATTACCAGCGCCAGTAACAAGAATGACTTTACCTTTTAGAGCATCAGCTGAAACGGAGTAGTTCACGGCGATAAATCCTTATTATTGTAAGAGGGTCCATGATAGTTAATTGACGCTAAAAAACGCCTGTTTCTCAATGGAAAATCTTGGTAATCGTGACAAGATGGTTACAATACACCAATTCATGTGTTATACCAATTCCAGAACTTTCGTTAGGTATGCTATCAATCAGAACAAGTGGTTACAAACCGCGCTGCCTTCTCGCTGATGTTTCTGCGTAACATACTAACGTCATCTGAAATGAGATAAAGGAGCTCTCGTTGGAATTTTTATTAGATTATGGTCTGTTTCTGGCCAAAATTATCACGGTGGTTGCTGCGATAATTGTTCTGCTCATTATTGCAAAATCGGCTGGTGGCAAATCGGGTGCGGCGAAAGGGGAGTTAGAGATTACCAACCTTTCAGAGCAACACAAACAATCTGTTGAGCAGTTAGAGCATCATTTGCATGACGATGCTTTCATCAAGGCTCGAGATAAAGCCGTCAAGAAAGAAGAAAAAGAGAAGAACAAATCTCGCGAGAAAGAAATCAAACAAGCGAGCAAAGACGGTTCATTAGATAGCAAGCGTGAACCACACCTATTTGTTCTTGATTTCAACGGTAGCATAGACGCAAAAGAAGTCGCGTCTCTACGTGAAGAAATCACCGCTATTTTGGCTGTCGCACGTGAAGGTGATGAAGTGTTACTTCGCTTAGAGTCTGGCGGTGGTATGGTTCATGGTTACGGCCTTGCCTCTTCTCAACTGGACCGAATCAAAGCTGCGGGTCTTCCTCTGACCATCTCTGTTGACAAAGTTGCGGCAAGTGGCGGTTACATGATGGCATGTGTAGCAGATAAGATTGTTTCTGCACCATTTGCAATTGTGGGGTCTATTGGCGTTATCGCACAAATTCCTAACTTCAACAAACTGTTGAAGAAACATGACATTGAGTACGAACAACTAACAGCGGGTGAATATAAACGCACGCTAACGATGTTCGGTGAGAATACCGATAAAGCGCGCGATAAGTTTAAGCAAGAACTTGAAGAAACACATGTCTTGTTTAAAGACTTCATCCGTGAGCGTCGTCCTAGTTTGGACCTAGACAAAGTAGCCACTGGTGAGCACTGGTTCGGTACACAAGCGAAAGAGCTTGGTTTGGTGGATGACATTAGTACATCTGATGATATCGTTGTTGCGGCATGCAAAGATAAAACCGTACTTTCTGTGCATTATGTGCAGAAGAAAAAGCTGGCAGACAAGCTAGCAGGTGTGGCGGGTAAAGTCGCTGATAGTGTGATTTTAAAGTTAGCTGAGCGTGGTCAAAAACCGATTGTTTAATCGAGCTTAAGTTCATGACATTTAAAACGGCGAGGGCAGAAGCTCTCGCCGTTTTTGTTGAACTTTATGTTTATTGATGAATCCAATTACGCATTAGGTGTAATGCTTTACACGACATTTTTCCTCGCTCCAAAGACTGATTACCCGTATAATGTGCGCCTCGAAAACCGAGCAAATTGCTGAAAAGAAACTATTGGTGGAGAAGAACATGTCCTCTCAAACTCCGGTTGTAACCGTAGATGGACCTAGTGGTGCAGGTAAAGGCACTTTATGTATGTTGCTGGCGAAAAAGTTGGGTTTCCAACTCTTAGATTCTGGCGCAATTTATCGTGTACTTGCACTCGCTGCGATTCACCACGGTGTCGACACCGAGTCAGAAGATGCTCTTGTCCCACTAGCAACCCACCTAGACGTTCAATTTATCGCGGAAGGTGACTTAGTTAAGGTCATTCTAGAAGGCGAAGACGTGTCAGGGGAGCTTCGTAAAGAAGAAACGGGTATGGCAGCATCTAAAGTTGCGGCTTTGCCACGTGTTCGTGAGGCATTACTACGTCGTCAGCGTGCATTTGAGACCGCACCGGGTCTGGTTGCTGATGGTCGTGATATGGGCACAATTGTATTCCCGAGTGCGCAAGCAAAAATCTTCCTTGATGCGAGTGCTGAAGAGCGTGCAAATCGACGCCTTAAACAGTTGCAAGAGAAAGGGTTAGATGTTAGATTTGCTGACCTTTTAAGCGAGATCCAAGAGCGTGACGACCGAGATCGTAACCGCCCAGTGGCGCCATTACGCCCTGCTGAGGATGCGCTTGTGCTAGATTCTACGTCGATGACTATCGACGAAGTAGTAGAAAAGGCACTACAATATATCGAATCGAAGCTAGCTGAGTAATAATACTCGACTAGGCTAAGAGCGTTGGTCGCAAGGATGATGACTGGCGAATTTAATAACCCCATGCGGTAGGATACCCGTGGAAGTTTAATTTATTGAAGATTAATTAAATGACTGAATCTTTTGCTCAACTCTTTGAAGAGTTTCTAAACGAAACAGAATTCCAACAAGGCAGCATCGTTAAAGGTACTGTAGTAGCTATCGAGAACGGTTTCGTTCTTGTTGACGCTGGTCTTAAGTCTGAATCTGCTATCCCTGCTGAACAGTTCAAGAACGCTGCTGGCGAACTTGAAGTTGAAGTTGGCGCTGAAGTAGACGTAGCTCTAGACGCTGTTGAAGATGGTTTCGGTGAAACTCAACTTTCTCGTGAGAAAGCTAAGCGTCACGAAGCTTGGATCGTACTTGAGAAAGCTTACGAAGAAGCTGAAACTGTTGTTGGTATCATCAACGGTAAAGTTAAAGGCGGTTTCACTGTTGAACTAAACGGTATCCGTGCTTTCCTTCCTGGCTCTCTAGTAGACGTACGTCCAATCCGCGACACTGCTCACCTAGAAAACAAAGAGCTAGAGTTCAAAGTTATCAAACTTGACCAAAAACGTAACAACGTAGTTGTTTCACGTCGTGCAGTTATCGAATCAGAGAACAGCGTTGAGCGTGACGAGCTTCTAGAAACTCTACAAGAAGGTTCTGAAGTTAAAGGTATCGTTAAGAACCTTACTGACTACGGTGCGTTCGTTGACCTAGGTGGCGTTGACGGTCTTCTACATATCACTGATATGGCTTGGAAGCGCGTTAAGCACCCATCTGAAATCGTTAACGTTGGTGACGAGATCCAAGTTAAAGTTCTTAAGTTCGACCGTGAGCGTACTCGCGTATCACTAGGTCTTAAGCAACTAGGCGAAGATCCATGGGTAGCAATCGCTAAGCGTTACCCAGAAGGTCACAAACTAACTGGTCGCGTAACTAACCTAACTGACTACGGCTGCTTCGTTGAAATCGAAGAAGGCGTTGAAGGTCTAGTTCACGTTTCAGAAATGGATTGGACTAACAAGAACATCCACCCTTCTAAAGTTGTTAATGTTGGCGACGAAGTTGAGGTTATGGTTCTTGAAATCGACGAAGAACGTCGTCGTATCTCTCTAGGTCTGAAACAGTGTAAAGCTAACCCATGGCAGTCATTCGCTGAAGCACAAGCTAAAGGCGACAAAGTTACTGGTAAGATCAAGTCTATCACTGACTTCGGTATCTTCATCGGTCTAGAAGGCGGCATCGACGGTCTAGTTCACCTATCTGACATTTCTTGGAATGTTGCTGGTGAAGAAGCTGTACGTGAGTACAAGAAAGGCGACGAGATCTCTGCAGTTGTTCTAGCAGTAGACGCTGAGCGTGAGCGCATTTCTCTAGGCATCAAGCAAATGGAAAATGACCCATTCAATGCTTACGTTGCTGACAACAAGAAAGGTGTTCTAGTTAA
Source organism: Vibrio sp. 1751 (assembly GCF_033339895.1). Taxonomy (NCBI): domain Bacteria; kingdom Pseudomonadati; phylum Pseudomonadota; class Gammaproteobacteria; order Vibrionales; family Vibrionaceae; genus Vibrio; species Vibrio sp. 1751. The sequence continues at coordinate 22,047 of NZ_JAWOVM010000028.1, read as the reverse complement.
CGCTACTGTAACTGCTGTTGACGCTAAAGGCGCTACTGTTGAAATCGCAGAAGGCGTTGAAGGTTACATCCGTGCTTCTGAAGTATCACGCGATCGCGTAGAAGATGCTTCTCTAATCCTAAGCGCTGGTGATGTTGTTGAAGCGAAGTTCACAGGTGTAGACCGTAAGAACCGCGTAATCAACCTATCTATCAAAGCTAAAGACGAAGCTGACGAGCAAGAAGCAATGGCATCTATCAACAAGCAAGATGACAATGCATTCGGTAACGCAATGGCTGACGCTTTCAAAGCTGCTAAAGGCGAATAATATACTCGCTTAAGCAAAAAAGGAGCCGCAAGGCTCCTTTTTTATATTTGGTCATATTTAAGTAGTAATACTAATGACAGTAAACTATCTTAATAAAAGGCATTTCTTCATTGCGCATTTTGCATAAAATTTGTCTAGAATTGTCAGCAAGTGTTTGTTGGAATTAGTATTACTTACTATAATAAGTGATAAAGATACTCAAAGAGGGCAACTATGACTAAGTCTGAACTGATTGAAAGACTCTGCGCTGAGCAAACACACTTATCAGCGAAAGAGGTAGAGGATGCTGTAAAAGATATTTTAGAGCACATGGCCTCTACACTAGAGAGCGGTGACCGTATCGAGATCCGTGGCTTTGGTAGTTTTTCTCTTCATTACCGCGAGCCTCGCGTAGGTCGTAACCCTAAAACGGGCGATAAAGTGGAATTGGAAGGTAAATACGTTCCACATTTCAAACCTGGTAAAGAACTTCGTGAGCGTGTAAATATTGGTTAATGCACTCTTATTAGTTTGAAAAAAGCGGCATACGTTTGTGTATGCCGCTTTTTTGTAATGTATCCAAGTTAGTAATACATCCAAGATCGTTTACTAATCTAATTGTGGATTCAGCTGTTTTCTATACCCAAATAACTTTAACTTCTAAGCATGTCTACAAACTAAGCATCTTGAGGTTACTTGGGTATAGATTATTGCTAATATACGTAGTCTGAAGAAGCATTTTCCTGCATAATCTTACCGACTTACTCCTAGAAGGGTGATGTAACATGAAAATTATAAAAATCGTTGCTGTTTTAGCTCTCTTTTTAATTGCATTGGCGTTAGGTTCCCAAAACCAAGAGCTCGTGACTTTTAACTATCTTCTAGCAAAAGGAGAGTTCCACTTATCTACGCTATTAGGTGTAGTATTTGTGGTTGGCTTTGCTTTAGCGTGGGTTACCTTTGGTAGCATCCAACTGAAAACTCAGCTACAGGTCCGTCGTTTAAAGAAAAAACTGAAAAAGTACGAACCAACTGAATCAAACAACGCTGCTGATAAGCCAGCCATTGAAAAACAGGCATAAGGATAAGGCTTAACTTTAATGCTTGAACTACTCTTCTTGTTGTTGCCTATAGCTGCTGCGTATGGCTGGTATATGGGGCATCGCAGCGCTCAGCAAGACAAGCAGAAGCAATCTCATCAAATCTCTCGTCAGTATATGACGGGTCTTAATCTGTTGCTCTCTGACCAATCAGATAAGGCTGTCGATCACTTTATTGAATTGCTCCAAGTTGATAACGAGACCATCGATACTCACCTTGCGTTGGGTAACCTGTTCCGGTCTCGTGGTGAAGTCGACCGCGCAATCAGAATTCACCAAAATCTTATTTCTCGTTCAGGCTTAACACTGGACCAAAAGAACCTCGCCCTTCAACAGTTAGCGAAAGACTACATGGTCTCAGGTTTTCTTGATCGTGCAGAGAAAATCTTCGAACAGTTAGTCGAAGAGCCAGATTACAAAGAGGCGGCTCTTCAACAATTAGTGACCATTTATCAGCAAACACGAGAATGGGAAAAGGCGATTTATTACGCGAACCAATTGGCTAAGTTAGGTAATAAACGCTCAAGGATGCGTGCAAATATTGCCCATTTTTGGTGTGAAATAGCCATGCTCGACCAAGCTGATGGGAATACTAATAAGGCAATACAGCATTTTAAAAAAGCGTTAGCGGAAGACCCGAAGTGTGTTCGAGCAAGTATTGCTTTGGGACGAATTTATCTAGAGTCTGAAGACTATAAGCACACCATCAAATATCTGACAGGGGTACTTGAGCAAGATAAAGACTTTATCAGTGATGTCTTGCCAACTATTGCAGAATGCTATCATCATCTGGGTCAGGAAGATGAACTTGTCGAGTTTCTGCGAGCTTGTATTGATAAGAAAGCTGGCGTATCAGCCGAGTTGATGTTGGCTCAATTAGTTGCTCATCACGAGAACGTTGGGGCTGCTCAAGAGTTACTGACGAAACAATTGCTGAAAAACCCAACCATGAAGGGCTTCTACCGTTTAATTGACTACCACATTGCAGAAGCAGAAGATGGTCGAGCGAAAGACAGCCTATCAACACTACAAGCGATGGTGGGTGAACAGTTAAAAGTGAAACCACATTACCGATGCCGGAAGTGTGGATTTTCTGCCCATTCCCTTTATTGGCATTGTCCGTCCTGTAAAGGATGGGGGACGATCAAGCCAATCCGCGGATTGGATGGTGAATAATTCTTAATGCAGCTGGCAGAGTTTCTGTCCGCTGCATTTTTTTAACTTTTTATTTAATAAGAACCAAAACAGTTAGGAGATGAAATGATCGACCAAAAAGTTATTGTCGCACTGGATTATGATAACCAAGCAGATGCACTTGCGTTTGTAGATAGAATTGATCCTGCGTCATGCCGACTAAAAGTTGGCAAGGAGATGTTTACGCTATTTGGTCCTGATTTTGTACGTGAACTCCATAAACGTGGTTTCTCGGTATTCCTAGATTTAAAATTTCACGATATTCCAAACACCTGCTCGAAAGCAGTTCGCGCTGCGGCTGAAATGGGTGTATGGATGGTGAACGTACACGCGAGCGGTGGTGAGCGTATGATGACGGCATCACGTGAAATTCTTGAGCCATATGGTAAAGATCGTCCACTTCTTATCGGTGTAACGGTGCTAACCAGTATGGAACAAAGTGATTTAGCTGGTATTGGTTTGAATGTTGCGCCTCAGGAGCAAGTGATTCGTCTAGCAACCTTGACCAAAAACGCGGGCTTAGATGGTGTCGTATGTTCAGCGCAAGAGTCCTCACTACTGAAGAGCGAACTAGGCCAAGGATTTAAATTAGTGACCCCTGGTATTCGACCTGCTGGCTCAGAACAAGGTGATCAACGCCGTATCATGACGCCAGTAGACGCTATCCAATCAGGTTCAGATTATCTTGTGATTGGTCGCCCTATCACTCAAGCGTCAAATCCTGCAGAAGTGCTGAAGTCGATCAATGAGAGCTTATCTAACATGTAAGCACTGTCTCGATTGTATGGAGAAAAGTGAGGCTAAGATGCCTCACTTTTTACATCGAATGAAAATACTAATCGCGGTAAACAACCATTCCTTTTAACCAGCTATGTCTGATCATTTACTCGCTTTAACCGGTATATCGGGGCCAATTGAGATCAAGGTTCTGCGGTTTATTCTGAGTAAAGTAGGGCTTGGTACTATGTCGATCACACTTTTGTAACATAACTCACTGTGATGCCTCGAAAATGCAACCATGTGTTATTGATGGCTTGCGTTACAAATGTCTAAAGAATACTATGGCGAAGATGCATTCACTGCGTTGTAAGGTCTAGGATGACCTAGTGAAACTCTTTGAAATTAATATAGAAGCTGGCAGGACGTCACTTCATATTACGTTCCTATTATTTCCTATCTGCGTATTTTAAATCGCAGCTTTCTGTGAGCTTTCACACGCTGTCTTCCTTGTTACGACCTTAGTGCGCAAACACAACAAGGAAGAAACATGACTAAAAAACTGCCATTTTCAGTACTAGCAACACTGACCGCTGCCAGTTTTCAACTGAGTGCGGCAGAATTGCCAGCTGATATCGAATGGATTTCAAACAACAACGAACCTCTATTTGCCTCTGAAGAGGCGGTACGAGGTGGCACCTATCGCACTTACATTCAGAGCTTTCCGCAAACATTACGAAGTGTTGGTCCAGATGCGAACTCAGGTTTGCGCCAATACTTAATGGATGGTTCACCAAAACTGGCTCAGCGTCATCCAAATACTGGCAAATGGATCCCTCAACTTGCTAAGTCATGGGCATTTGGAGAGGACAACAAAACCGTATTCTTTAAACTCGACGAAACGGCCGAGTGGTCAGATGGTGAAAAAATTACAGCAGATGATTACGTCTTTATGATGAAGTACTACACGTCAAAAGACATTATCGACCCGTGGTATAACGACTTCTTCACAAACAGTATTGTGAGTGTTGAAAAAATTGATGACTACACGATCAAAGTCAATCTTGCTGTAGCTCAAAGTCATGACTCACTTATGGTTATGATTAACATGCCAAGTAATGGTTTTCAGCCTCGTCCTGAACACTTCTTTGAAGGAGAAAAGGACGCAAATAACGATGGCATGCCTGATAACTTCGTCAGAAAGTTTAACTTTAAATCTGAGCCAACCGCAGCGCCTTACTACATTGATCAAGTGAAGAAAGGTAAGAGCGTGACATTCAAACATGTCGGTGAAGATTGGTGGGGATACAACAACCGCTACTATAAAAACCGTTATAACGTTGAAAAAGTTCGCATTAAGGTAATTCGCGATCCTGATATTGCCATGAAGCACTTTGAGAAAGGCAACTTAGACTACTTTGAGATGGTGCTACCAAGCTTTTGGCATGACAAAACCAATAGTGATGTGTACAAAAAAGGCTATATCCAAAAGTACTGGGGCTTTAACGAAGCACCGCAAGGAGCTGGTGGTCTTTGGATGAACACAGCGATGCCGATGTTGGATAACCTAGAAGTGCGTAAAGGTGTTATGGCAGCCACTGACTATGACGGCATGATTGAAAACATCATGCGTGGAGATTATTCACGTAAACCGCATGGACTCGGCTTTGGTCATGGCGAATACGATGATCCTAACAATACACCGCCAAAGTTTGATGCTGATGCGGCGGTTAAACACTTCGAAAAAGCGGGCTTTGACAAAGTGGGCGCAGATGGTATTCGTATTAACGACAAGGGCCAACGCTTGAGCTTTGCTATCACCTATGGATACAACTCTTGGACACCGCGTATTGCATACCTGAAAGAGCAAGCGAAACTTGCTGGTCTTGAGTTCACGTTAAACTTGGTGGATGGCTCATCTGCGTTTAAATACATTCTTGAGAAAAAGCATCAGCTAGCGTTTTTGAATATGGGCTCTGGTGAGATCCCTGCGTATTGGGAATACCTACACTCGGATAATGCAAATCGACCACAAACGAATGCTCACACCAACTACAGCAGCCCTGAGCTAGACAAGTTAATTGAAGCGTATGATTCTGAGTTTGATCAGGAGAAGCGTTACGACTTGTCGCATCAAATCCAAAACTATGTCAGCAAAGCGAACATCATCGTTCCTGGCTACATGGTGCCTTATTCTCGAGTTGCTCATTGGCGCTGGGTTAAAATTCCTAAAAACGGCATGACAAAAGCGACAGAATGGGTGCTTCATCCAATGGATATCGGTAATTTCTGGATTGATAACCAAGTAAAAGAAGAGACAGAAGAAGCGATGGACGAGGGTAAAACCTTCCCAGAATTAACGGTAATTGATGATCGTTACAAATTGTAAATCAGTAGTTTAGATAGAAAATGATAGCCCCGGTAATGAATTTTATCGGGGCTTTCTTTTTTACTTAATAAGGTAAGACGCTTCTAAAAGGTAGGTTTTTGCATCACCAAGCAAAGAGAACGCTTTATCGATGGTTTTAAATCGATCATCAAGCGAGTCGCTTGATATCAGCTGGCTGAATGTTTGCAACGAGAAAGCTTCGTTTGCTTTGAAGAACTGATGTACGTTTTCAAGCTGCACTTTATGAATATGCTCCACCTTATTTAGGGCGGTGGTTAAATCGGAAATGTTAATCGACATTGCTACTCGGGAACCTTATCAACAAGACCTATATGAGGTCATAGAGTGGGGTTTTATATTTTGTGACAGAGAGTAGCACCGAAGAGCAATTTATAGTCTGATGAAGATCAATTTGCCTTATTTAAGCATCTGTAACGTGGCACTAGACGTGTACCTAGAGTTGGTACAAGTTACAACGCTTGAATATAGGCTAGGGTTCAACCTAATCAAAAGTAAAAGCCAAGTCCGACTAAAAGCCCTTGAGAAGCCGTATCATATTCAAATACCTCTTCATTTTTGTAATCGACCCAGGTCGACTTGTAAGCTAAGTTGAGATCAGACCATTCGTTAAAGCGATAACGAACACCAGTTTGAATGGCATAAGTGAAGTGAGTATCGTTGCCAAGTCCGGCGTCGATGCTGGCATGAAATCGCCAGTTTTCGCTCAATTCATCAATGAGTCGCAAGCCAACTAAAAAATCGACCCAATCTTCTTGTAATGACAGTCTATCTTCTAGTACCCGGTTGTCATTACGATACAGCTTGCCGGTGATGTCATTGTCCCACCAACGTAATCCAAACATATAATCCAGTTTACCAAATGAATATTGTTCGCGTTGGAATGCCTTTGCTTCTAGAACACCTTGCCGTATTTCGATGTCCGCACGATAACGAGCGTTAGGCAGAGCGCCCTTGATATTATTAACATCACCACTTAAGTTCATGAAACTATAATCTATGTAGTAGCCCCACTTACTTTGGTAAATACTCTCGAATCGCAACATCGCCCCAATATCGAGGTGGTCTACGATGAACTTAGGATCGACATCCACCTCTGATGAAAAGCGACCAATACTGGTATCCCCGTGGATATTCAGTCCTAGCATGTACACTTCTATGCTATTTCGCCAACGAGATTCTTGTGTCTCGGCTGAGAGCGCTACTGATGTAGGTAATACAAGAATGAGTGAGGAGAGTGATAGCAGGTTACATGGTTTCATCCAATTTCCTTTTCGGCTTTTCGGCTTTTCGTCAGCTTTCAGCTTAGTAGAAGTCGCTACACTCTGCATAAAAAAGGGAAGCAACTTGCTTCCCTGTAATTAACATTGACTTAGAGTTGTTTGGCAATGTCTGAGGTTAGGCTTTCTAAGCCTATGGATAAAGCGTTGACGAGCGCTTCATAGCCCTCATCTTGAAGTGGCTGTGAGATTTGTATTGGCGCGCTGTTTTCTACCTTACCTTCGGCATTAATGAGTAACCATTCCCCCTCAATTTCGATATTACCTTTGTAGCTGCCATTAAATTTATTTAACGTAAGCTGGAGTTTGGCTTCACCGCTTTGATCCAACAGATTATTCATTTCAGTCGGCCAGTAATGACTTTGCTTGTGACGTAGTTCCGCGACGACTCTCTGAGTGATTTGCTCAGAAATACTGTGCGCCCATTGATTGTGCTTCGCCTGAATAACTTGGGTCTCAGAGGTTCGATAAACAATGCCATTATCATTCAAATAACTCGCCAATGTCACTGGACGAACAACTAAAGTTGGGCGCTGAGCGATATCAGAAGAGCTCAGCGTCACTGGTTCCGCCTTAGGTAGAAGGTACATAGCTCCTTTAGTTTGCGGAGCGCTACTGCAACCCGTTAGACCGACAAATAGCGCGATAGACAGAAAGAATACTCGTTTCATTAGTTTTTGCCTTTAACTGGTATTGGGTCACTGATTTCATCTTCTCCAAACACGAGAGAGTTTGGCTTTTCGTTTAGCTGTTTAAGTACGGGTTTAAACTCTGTCATCACGCTTTCTAATTCTTTTAGCGTGGCTTCCATTTCGCTGTACATGGTTGAGTTGGGCCCATAACCATCGAGTGTTTTTTGTAATTGCTGTAAGCTTTGGCGAATATCTGTTGGGATCTCTTGCGTCTCTTTTTGATTCAAAAGTTTATCAATACTGTCCGCCACGCGTTCTGCTGAAGCTAACGTTTTTTCAGACGTTTTTAACGTTGAATTGAGAGAGTCTAGTGTTTCTTCCATTGGTAAGTTATTAATCTTATTTAGGAAGTCGTTCACTTGGCGCTGAACCTGCGCAAAACCACCACGCATGGTTGGGAAAACATCTAAATCAGCAAACTTACTCGGTACGTAAGGCTCGTCGTTTGGATAGAAGTCGGCGTCAACATACAGTGCGCCTGTTAATAAGTTACCTGTTTTTAAAGTACCACGTAGGCCTTTAGCAAACTCACTCTTCAATTTATCTTTTAACATTGGTAAAGATTGGGATTGGAAATCGCCATAAACACGGCCGAGCTCGATACGTACCAATACAGGGATTTTTTTCGCAGAAAAGTTCTCTTCTGGGGTTGGAAGTCGCATTGGTACACGCATCACAGTACCAATTCTCAAGCCTCGATATTCGACAGGTGCCTTACGTTTAAGTCCTCGTACCGATTCATCAAAAAGCATAACGAATTCAATATAATCATCGTACATGCCTTCTCGAAGTTGTTTAATATCATCGTACAAGCGGAAGTTGACCATATTTTCAGTGAGCTGTTCACCGGATTCAAGACCTGGAACGGTATCGAAGGTAACACCACCCGTTAGCATGCTCTCTAATGAGCCAAACTTGACTTCGAACCCTTCAGCGTTGAGCTGTAAATCTACGCCAGAATTCAGCCAGAACTTGGTACGAGTGCGCACTAAGCTGTCATAAGGCTTGAAAATAAAGAGTTGGTATAACGCTTTGCGAGTGTCAACATCAAAGCTGGTTTTCTCTACACGACCAACCGTAAAGCCTTTATAAATGACGGGGTCACCAACGCCTAGCTTACCCGCCTCGCGGTGTGTTAACACAAGGCGTAACCCCTCTGCATCAGGAGAGGCGACTGGGGGAACATCTAAGACCGTAAAGCGCTCTTTCTCTATCTTAGATTTACCCGGCTGAAGTTGGATATAAGCGCCAGAGAGCAAGGTCTCTAAACCTGAAACGCCATCACGGCCAATACGAGGCTTCACAACCCAAAACATGGTGTCATCTCGCAGCATGCGTTCTGCATCCTTGTTCATTTGTGCCTTAGCGATGATGTGATCGTAATTTTCACTGAGAGTGACTTCAGTAATCAGTCCGACTTTTACATTCAATGCTCGGATTTCGGTTTTGCCAACCTCAATCCCATCTGCGGTTGGCAGTTGGAGAGTAATTTGTGGGCCTGTACTGTTGATATATTGGAACAGCATCCACGCTCCCATGGCTAGCGCAAGGATCGGGACAATCCATATCGCAGAAATCTGCTTTTGCGGTTTTATTTGAGCGGTTACGTTGTTCTCATCACTCATATTTGGCTTTCTCGTTTAAGTTGTCAGAAATCGGCTCCTGCACTTCGTTTTGTGGCAATTGCCACAACAAACGTGAGTCAAATATCATTGCAGAAAGCATAGTAAAAATGACCACTGCCGCGAAAGAGAGCGCAGCAGGACCTGGATAAATCGCCATTAAGTTTTGCAGCTGAACCAGTGCAACTAAGATCGCGACGACGAAGATATCGATCATGGACCAACGGCCAATAAACTCAGTTATGCGGTAGATCTTTAAGCGTGAAATACTCTCTTCGTGCGGAAGATATCGCGCTTTTTGCGCATTGTAATACAGCCACGCGAGTGCCAGCATTTTCGCCATTGGAATAAATACGCTAGCAAAGAAAATTACCATCGCAATAGGGTAAGAACCTAAATGCCAAAGCAATATTACCCCCTCCATGATAGTCGAACCTTCTGCATGTCCAAGGCTTACGGTGTACATCATAGGGTAGAGGTTCGCAGGGATATAGAAAATGATTGAAGCAAACAAAAGCGCCCAAGCTTTTTGTAAATTGTCTGCGGGGTTGTATTTGTGAATAGGGCTTTTACAACGAATGCAGTGTTGGTGTTTTTTAGCTTCAATAGGGTTGAGCTGGTGGCACGTATGACAACCAATATGGTTGTGGTTATGGTGCGTATCACCCTCTTTTACATCAGGTAGCTCGATAGCTGGAATAAAGTGCCCCCAGAGCCAGCTTTTGTCGACCATTGATATGCATTTGACTACCAGAACGGTATATACACAAAACGCCCAGAATGAAGTGCCCATTCCTATGTCTGCGAGGGAAGCGATTTTAATTAAGCTGACCAACACGCCAATCAAAAATACATCCACCATTAACCAAGGTTCGACTCGAAACAGAAGACGGCATAAAACTTTTGCCATTCGTTGCTGCTTTTTAGAGGGGGTATGTTTACGTGCTTTTAATGCTTCAAGGTGAAGAAAGAGAATGAGACCAACATAGATTGCAGGCAAAACGATAACTGTTGCGAGTAGCAGCACACCCAAAAGCACATTTTGAAACTCAGCCAGCATTTTGGCAGCGTGCAACAAGGTGATTTCTTGCGACAACCCTTGCACGCTGAACGACATAAAAGGGAAAGAAATGCTTAGCACTAACATGATCAAACATGCCGATGATATGGCGATCACGCTTTGGTAAGGCTTGGCATTCACTTTAGTCAGCGAATGCGAACATCGAGGACATTGTGCTTTTTGCCCCTGTTCGATATCGGGAATGCGAACAACAAGGCCGCACTCTTCGCATGAAATTAACTGACGGGAATTAGGTTGAATACTCATCGGGTAGGTTTTAGATTCATTTGCTTTAAGAATACTCTTTTTTCACTAGGCACGCTTGTTTTGATTCAGGAGTTTACGAGTTTCTTACTTTTGGCATTAGAGCATATGGGAGATCTAAGACATAAACGAAGTCGCGTTTGGTACAAGATTTTACGGCGAAGATGAGTATGTTGGAAGCCGAAAATAATGTGATATTGCTTGTCTGTGGAGGGGTAATTACTTGTTTTTAAGGGTAAGTAACCCTGCCCAGATAATCTGAGCAGGGAAAAAGAGCATTTTATTTAAGGTGCTTAGTTGTACTTTACTTGACCGTTCCGCTCTTAAAGGCATTGGAGCCGACTTGCGTACCGTTGAGCGTTTTGCCGTAATAGCCTTGGTGCTGGTGATATTTCTCCGCGTTTGCGGTGACATTGCCTTTGAATCGAGGATCTTGTGGACGCTCATGGCTGTTGACGTATGCTGCGACATCCCAAGCTTCTTGCTCTGTCAGCTGCACACTTTTCCCAAGCGGCATGTTTTCGTAAATAAAATAGGCTGCAGTGTTAATCCGGTGCATACCTGCGCCCCAGTTATACGCATATTCGCCCCAAAGTGGTGGAATGTATGAATGGTCGTTGGTGTCTTTGATGCCTGAACCGTCGGCGCGATGGCAAGTTTCACAGTTCTTTTCGTAGACCAGTGCGCCTCGCTCTATTGATGGTTCTTGCTCAGGGGCGGCGATTTTTGGGTAGCCTCGCCCAGAGAGATTACCCCGCTTTTCAATTGGTAATGCTTGTGCGATGGCTTCGGGCAACGGGAAGTCTTTTGCTTTTCCACCAATTTGCAACGTTTTTGCGTCTAGTTCTGGAATGGGCTCATCCGCCATACCATGTTTGTCAAGCAAGCCGCCCATCGCTAACCAGTAGGCGTAAGCACTAAGGGCAACAATTTCTGTCGAATCGTAAGCGGGCGCTTTACCGTTCATGGAATACTCGAAACAACCTTGGATACGGTCAGCATAGCTGTTTACGCGATCGTTTTTCTTACGATATGCCGGGTATGCCATGTAAGCTGCCCACAGTGGCGCAGCGTTTGCTTTTCGTCCTGCCTCCATATGGCAGTTCACACAGTTTTGTTCGTTGCCAACGTATTTTCCGCGCATTTGTTGTGAGTTAACAAAGAGCGAGTAACCGCGTTTTACTTGCTCACCAAATGCGGTGTTTGGGATTGTGCTGAGATCACGCGGTTTTAAGTATTCACCGTGATTTTCTTTTTCTATCGCAGGTAGCTCTTTCTGGCGGTCCGGTAATGGATCGCTAGCTAGTACGAGCGTAGAAATGAAAGGCAGTGCGAACAAAGAATAGAAACGTTTCATGACTGCTCCTAGTAACGTAATGAGGCAAAGTAGTAAGCAAGATTTTCGATCTCTTTGTCAGTGAGATTTTTTGCGATGGTCCCCATCATATTGAGCGGGTCGCCACTGCGAGTGCCGTTTTTCCATGCCATCAATTGCGTTTTTAAGTAATCAGCATGTTGGCTTGCGAGGCGAGGGAACTTGTCGACGCCCATACCGCTGGCTCCATGACAAGTTGCGCAAGCTGGAATATTTCTATCCCAATCGCCTTGGAAAATTAATTTACGATACGGGTTACGAATATCAGCTTGGTCGCCGCGTTGTTCTGGATTCGTGAACTCATAGCTCGGGAGGTTAGCAAAGTACTCCATAACTTCCTTACGGTCTGCGGGATCGCTGAGTTCCTTCGCCATGCCTTGCATGACCACATTTTGGCGTTCGCCACTAAGGAATAGTTCGATTTGAGTGTTGAGATAATTCGCGTTTAAACCAGCGATCATCGGCGCGATATTTGGCTGTCCCATGCCATCTTGGCCGTGACAACCGCTACATACGCTGGCTTTTTCCGGAATAGACGAGGCGCTTGCGCCCATAGTGGTTGCTAACAAACAGGCCACCACCACTGGAAGAATTTTTGACATGCTGACTCACTTTAATTTTTATTAATATGTCTAAGTGCTACTTGGTAGTCACATGGACGATATTGTCGGCCTTGTCAATAATGAAAGGTATTGTGGATTTCCACATATTTAATAAGTGTAAATGGCCGTATTTGTTTTTATTGGTTGTTCTATAAGCGATAAAAACAAAGTGGTGAAGAGCTGCACAAATCGGCAGCTCTAAGTGGTAGAGACGTCTTAACGTGCGGCGTTACGCTTTGCGGATTTTGGCTGGCAGGGACTGACGTGCCGCCGCGCCCACTACCCAATCCAACAACACGCCTTTGCCTTCTCGAGTAGGGTCAATTAAGCCAATGTCGTTAATATTGACGCCATCTTGGCTGCGTGTTTTTACGGGTTGTTGTTTATCGCCGATCCAGTGCGAGCGTTGTCCTAGCTCGGTATGACCAAACCCATGTTCAAATCCGAGTGTGCCAGGGCGAATCCCGCTGACTATCATCGCAAGTGCTTTGGTGCTTGCAGATGGTGTCTCGATAACAAACTCATCACCCGTTTTAATGCCTGCGCGCTCGGCATCGATTGGATGGATGTACACTGGGTTTACGCCTTTAATCGAGTTCAACCTTGGCGATAGGTTGGATACCGCACTGTGAATGTTGGATTTAAAGTTCGTCAGGCTGAAAGGCCATTCTGAGCTTGGGAACTGGTCTTCCATTGGTGTGCCATCGGCCAGTTTTTGTGGATGCCATGTTGGGCAACCCGTGTAGAAATCACCGGTCATGGTGTTTCTTGCGCTGCCGACACGTTCATTCCATATCGCGACAGGTCGTGTCCATTTGTGCTTCATTTGCTCACCTTGATACGCTTCGGTTGCATTTTCGAAACGTCCACCGCGAGCAAAAATAAACGCCACACGTTTCATCTCATCCGCTGTCAGCGTCTTCTGCATGGCTGGCATTAAACGCTCTAGGCCGGACCACGCAATGTCTTCTGCCGAAACTTCAGGCACCCCGCCTTTCACATAAGCCAAGTTTGCCGCGGAACGTAAGTAGAAATCTTCAGCGCTGTGGAGGGCGTGCCAATTCCCTTGCGCATCTTGAATCGCGTTGTCACCAAAGCCGCCTAGTTGCATTTTCTTGGCGACATCAATCAAAAAGTTTTCTAAGCAAATTGAACGACCATCGGCGGTTTTCTCTGTTCGCGCTCCCACAATCGGCCAGCGAGCGGTGACGGTTTTCACCGGAACGTCGTGCCAAGGCGTTGCCATACCCCAGCTTTCGTAGGTGACCGTGTCCGGCACAATATAGTCCGACAATGCGGTGGTTTCGTTAATGAACGCATCAACAGACACAATCAAACCGAGTTGTTTTGGATCTTTAAGCTTGTCTTCCAGCAGCGCTTTCAAACCGGGTACACCATACATTGGGTTCGCCATGTGATTGATCCACGCTTTAACGCGGTATGGATAACCATCAATAGCCGCAGATAGGTGCTCTGTCAGCAGTGGCGCGGCAAACGGATACCAAGGCGCGCGAGTTGGATAAGGGGATTCACCTGCCTCAACGCGACGTTTGTATTCGCTTGTTTTGTGGTAGGGGAATTTACTGCGCGACAAAAAGACGCCTTTCGGGCCGACTTTGCCAGCAAATTTGGTGAAGTCGTAACGAGGACCCGCAGCGGAAGTTGGGTAGCCACCCGCTTTGGCCATCGCGCCGCCTTTCATATTTATGTTACCAATCAACGCATTGAGCATCATGATGGTAAACGAGTTATAGAACCCATTGGTGTGCATGTTGCCACCGTGGGTATCGACCACCGCTTTTGTTCCGTGACTGGTGAAGCGCTTTGCTAGTTCAACAACTTGTTCGACAGGGATTTCACATTGTTGGCTGTAGAACTCAAGACTGTATTTGAACGCCTCTTCTTTGAGTCTTTGTAGAGACGATTTTACGCGCACTTCGCCCGATGCAAGCGAAACCGTTTTATCGACAAACAGTGCCGCTTCCTCAGCTTGGGTATGAACACCAAATTCGCCGCTTTGCTCATCCACGATGACGTACGGGTCGGAGTCAGACAACGCTTCGCCCTCGAATGGCAGATTCAAGTCCGACGCGCGTAAAAACGTGCCGTTTCTCGGGTGCTGATTATCGCTTATCACGAGATGCGTAGCATTACACCAGTGCGCGGTGCCGGCTCGTTTCATCGCGTTTGCCCCCGGCTGCGCCAAGAAGGTTTTGTTGTAGCGTTGGTTTTCGATGATCCACTGGTTCATGCCAAGCACGAGGGCAGAGTCGGTGCCTGGTTTGATTGGTACCCAGCGGTTGTTGTCACCGGCAGCCAAGCTCGATGAACCAGCAGGCAAACTTGGTGTGATGATGGTGTATTCCAAGCTACCTTCTGTTCGCGCATTGGCGAGTTGGCGCGCCTGACGCTTAAAAGGGTTACCCGCTTGAGCTGGTGACATTCCGATGAAGATGATGTATTCCGCGTTATCAAAGTCTGGCTTCAAGTGCGCGTTCTTATCTAAATCGTTCATGAATGCGCCGCTGCCAGCACGAAATGCGTAGCCGCAGTAAGAGCCATGATGCCCAAAGTTACGCGTACCATAGCTGTTGAACGCGAAGCGTTTGAATATGTCGTCTCGGCCTTCGTTACCGGCGTTGGTCATTAACAGTTGGTTGGCTTTCGGTCCATATTCTGGGTTTTCAGGATCAACGGGCGTTGTTAAATCGCGAATGTCGCGTAAGCCATCAACATGGCCTTCACCAAATAAATCACCACCTTCTACGACTTCTTCTATCAATTGCTCGTAGCTGATCGGAATCCATTTTCCTTCGCCGCGTTTTCCAACTCGTTTCAGTGGCTGAGTAATGCGGTACGGGCTGTTGCGAATTTCTAGCATCCCATTGCCACGTGCGCATGCTGTTGAACGACCGTCAAGGCCCGCTTCTCCTGCCAAACTTAAATAAGCATCTTTGACTGGCGTTTCGAACGGCATGTGTTGCTGATGAGAGAGTGGGTGATATGGGTTGCCAGTAATGCGCAAAATCTCGTCGCTGCGGTTATCAATGCGTACACGCAATCCGCACAGTGACCAACAACCAAAACACATCGATGGCGCAACGCGCTGATTTGGATTAGGGATTAGGTTGCCTTTGCTGTTGACCGTGTACTCTGGTTCAAGCGAGTTACCGTGGTGAATATCACGCGTTTTTTCTCCCGCAGTGCCTTCGAGCGCACCCTCGACCATGTGTTTGGTGGTGGTGGCGTAACCCGCAGCGAATGCGCCAAGCCCACCCACTGCAATGCCTGATTTCAAAAACTGACGGCGTTTGTTATCCATGATGAAATCCTCTTTGATTAGCGTTCAGTTAAGGTGAGTGATGAGGCTTTTACTTCGATCTTTTGTTTTGGCTGAACCAGCTCCGAACCGAGCAGTGCCAGTGCAAGCCATAATCCGAGCATGCCGATAATGCCTATCCAGCCATTTCCATCCATAGTGAGTTGGTATGGATACAGCCCTGCATCGAACTTGGCGATGGTTTGCACTTCCATGATGGTAAACCAGCGAATCAGCCATGCACTTGCCAGTGCGGCAGCAGACACAAAACTGAGCCCTATGACGTGACGAAATCTGGCTGATGTGGACTTTTGGGTATCGCGCAAGAAGATGAAGGCGAGCAAAACACAACCTAAAACGACAAAAGTGAGCAGGGCAATGTTGTGCATCCATTGTTCGCTAGAATAGAGCGAAAATGCGGAATTGTTGGATGCCCAAATCGGTAGCAGTATCAGCGTTAATACACCGCTGGTAACCACTGATTTTTTAAGTAAATTAGTATCGCCAGATGTCAGCGTCTTTGACTGACTAGGCAGCAAGAGCCAAATCAACAGAGAAAATCCGACCGCGCCCATAAATGCAGTGACAAACCAAAGAATTGGTGACGCGGGTTGGTGCCATAAAGGGCGCGATTGAACGACTGCAATTTCAGCTCCAGTATAAAGGGCGATGGTTAAGCCTGATAACACGGTGATTGCAGATATTGTGAGCATCACTTTGTGAGAAATAGCCCATTCACCAAGCGACAACTTAGATAACAGAGGTAGGACTTTTCCCGGTTGATTTCGCAGTGCGATAAGATCCTCGCGGAGATACAGCCATGCAGTCACTACCGCTAAACCTGAGAAAACAGGCAAGAAAAGCGACCCTAAAGACATCCATGACCACGGAGTGATGTGTGCGTAAAAATGCCATGCGCGTCCCGGTTGGTGAAGGTCGCCAGTTAACGCTAATGGCCCCACGATGGCGCCGATGGCCAGCGTCAGAACAAGCGCAGCGCGCAGTCTGTGACTGGTGTGTTTTTCAAATAATAGGGCGATTAGGAATAAAACAGCAGCCGCATAAGCCGAACCGATGTAGAAGAAATATTGCACCGCCCACGGGAGCCAAGCCATCGCTTGAGGTTGGACTAACACTTCGGTGATGTTCATGCGCGCTCTCCCTGTGGGTCGTAAATAGCAGGTTGTCCGTCGATGTGGCTGGTGAAGCGTTCATCCATGCCGATGTAAAACACGTGAGGCTTGGTGCCTTCATTGGGTTTTAGCACTTTGATATCGTCTTGGTGCTTCGCAATTAAGTGGCGGACTTCACTTGATGGATCATTCAAATCACCAATTACACGTGCACCGCCAACACAGGTTTCCACGCAGGCAGGCAATAGACCTTGTTCTAGACGGTGAGCACAGAAGGTACATTTATCTGCGGTGAGGGTGTCTTCATTGATAAAGCGAGCATCGTAAGGGCAAGCTTGTACGCAGTACGCGCAGGCGACGCAGCGGCTGTTATCCACCATGACAATGCCATCTTTGCGCTGAAAGGTTGCTTGAACCGGACACACTGCCACGCAAGGTGGGTTGTCGCAGTGGTTACAAAGGCGCGGTAGCATAAAGGCTTTTGCTTCTCGCGTGGTAGAGCCATCATCTAACGTAACTTCGTATTGCTTTACGGTGGTTCGGAATTGACCGATAGGCGCTTGGTTCTCGATGCTGCAACCCACAGTGCAAGCCTGGCATCCGACACATTTACGCAAATCTATCACCATGGCATAACGCTTCCCGACTTGTCCTTTTCGGTCAGCGGACTGGTTATTTCGAATAATGTTTCCCGCAGTTGCCGTGCCAATGCCTGCGACTGGAATTAACGCGGCTCCGGCTGTGACCGCGCTGAGAAAGCGACGTTTGGTGGAATCCATAACTCACCTGCTTTTTTGTTGTATTTGAATTGACTGATTCCATTGTGAGAAATGCACTGCGAGGCTTATATTGTGGATTTCCACATACCCAGATCAAACTTGATCTAAAACAAATGTGGTTTAGGGAAGGTAGCTGTTATTCTTGTCGTACTCTCTTGACGGAACGATTCGACTCATCATGAAAAAAGCACTGTGGCTTCAGCTTTGGATTCTTTGCTTAGTTGCCTTTGCATCTTTGGCTCACGGCGCAGTTTCTGAACAAGCAGATCTGCAAGAGCAAAAAGCAGAGCAGCCACAGGTCAAGAAAAAAGTCGAAGTGGGCGTGTTAGCGATACGTGGTCATCTTTATGCCGAGCAGAGATGGCAACCGACCATTGATTGGCTCAATCAGCAAATTTCCGATGTGCATTTTGTTCTTCATCCCCTTAACTTGGATGAAATGGGCGAAGCGGTGAAGTTTCAGACCATGGATTTCATCTTAACCAACCCAGGTCAAGCAGTGCGGTTGGGCAGGCAATACGCGCTGTCGTGGATGGCAACGCTAACCAGCAGAGCACCACAAAACTCGAATTACGGAATTGGTTCGGCGCTTGTGGTTCGAGCCAATTCAAGTTATCAAACGGTGCAAGATGTCTCAGGACGTCCCGTTGCGGCGGTATCAGAAAAAGCCTTTGGTGGTTATCTAACGATGCGCTATCAAATAGTCAAAATGGGGCTTAATCCAAACGATTTCTTTTCCGATGTCCGCTATCTTGGTTTTCCTATTGATGCCAACCTGTATCAATTACGTGATGGCAATGTGGAAGCGGCCGTCGTCCCTGCTTGTTTATTGGAACAGATGTTAAGTGAAGGGCTTTTACAACCGGGTAATTACCGAGTTTTAAATCAACAGCCGAACGAGCGCTCGTTATGCGCTGTTTCCACACCGCTTTATCCTAACTGGTCATTTGCCAAAACAGAGCGCGGCTCAGCTCAGATTGCCAAACAGATTGCGCAAGTATTGTTAGCGATGCCACCTGAACACCCTGCGGTTATTGCGGCAGGCGCGTCAGGTTGGACGTCCCCCGTCAGCTTGCTGAGCATCGACAAACTTTATCAGGCGTTGGATCTCCATCCGTTGCAACAACCTTGGTGGCAAGAAGCATTGCGCTGGCTGCGTAGTCATCAAGAATGGGCATGGGCGCTGTTCATGTTTGTTATTGTGTTGAACGCGTACCACTTTTGGCTTGAGTATCGATTTAGCAAGAGTAAGCAAGCGTTGGAGCAGACATCGTTACGATTAAAAGAGAAAAGCGAACAGTTAGAACACTCACAAAGAGTCGCGATTGTCGGAGAAATCGGCACTAGTCTTGCCCATGAACTCAATCAGCCATTGGCGGCCATTCGTAATTACAGTGAAGGCGGTTTACTTCGCTTGGCCAAAAAGCGCCCTCATGAAGATATTGTCCCAGTGCTTGAGAAAATACAGGGCCAAGTTGAACGAGCCGATGCAATTATTCAGCGCTTAAGAACGTTGATCCGCAAGCGTAGTGTCGACAAAGCGCCGTGCGATCCTCAAGTACTCATTGATGACACGATTGAGTTGCTCCATTTTCGAATGAAGAAGCAAAATATTTCGATTGTGACCAGTATAGAAGGGAACGTCCGTCCGGTACTTGTCGACGCTGTGGGCGTTCAACAGGTTTTAGTTAATGTGATCAGTAACGCGATTGATGCGTGTACTTTGTTCCAAGAGAAATATCACTCGTCAGGTTATCAAGGTAAAATTGCCCTGCATAGTGACTACCAAGTCAATCAACTTTCCATTCGAGTGTTAGACAATGGTACAGGGTTGCAGCAAGAGAATCCGACTCAAGCGTTTGTGAGTAGCAAAGAAGAAGGGCTTGGGCTGGGGTTAGCCATTTGTCGCGATGTGATGGAAATGCATGGTGGCGAGTTTGTCATCAGCTCGACAGCACCACATGGTTGTTTGGTTGAGCTTGTGTTTCCATATCAAAACTAATCTGAACTAGGCATAGGAGCGTTCAATGAGCAGCGGTGAAAAGCAGCTACCTGTTTTTGTAGTCGATGATGATGAATCGGTGCGTGACTCGCTCGCTTTTATGCTGGAAGAGCATGACTTCAACGTGACGACTTTTGCTGATGGGCAATCTTTTCTCGATAAAGTGGACATTCATCAGGCCGGATGCGTGATCCTTGATAGCCGAATGCCCAACCTTCGTGGTCAGCAAGTGCACCAAATTTTAAATAAAGCCAACAGCCCGTTAGCCGTTATTTATCTGACAGGGCATGGTGATGTTCCGATGGCGGTCGATGCATTGCAAGCTGGGGCGGTCAATTTCTTCCAAAAACCAGTCAAAGGCGATGAACTGGCACGAGCCATTTTGCAGGGACAGGCGCAGTCTGCCACAAACCTCGATATGGCAGCAGCTAAATCGGCTTATGAATCGCTCACACCTAGAGAAAAAGACATTTTACGTTTGATTATTGAAGGAAAGCGCAACATTCGTATTGCTGACGAACTTTGCATAGCAATGCGAACGGTTGAAGTACACCGAGCTAATCTATTGAAGAAGTTCTCGGCAAAAACCGTCGCAGAGTTGGCATATATTTATGGCAAGCTAGATTAAAGGTTACCGAGTGAAGCCTCTTAAGGTTATTTAGAGGATACAACTTGAGCTTTATGACGACTCGCGTATTATCTTCTTAGTTCTTACTTTATCTGAATTCTTATGAGTTTGTTGACTAAACGACATCACACGCCACATAAGCGGGCAAAATGGCTACTGGCGATTATTGGCTGGGTGGTCGTTGTGTGTCTGATGCAAAATTCAGGCTTTGCATCGTCATGCTCTATGAAATATGAGACGGAATCGCCCGCGGTTTCACTTGCTGATGAGCGTTCGAGCGTCAAGTCGATTGATACTAAAGAAACTAGCAAGTGCGAATTGTCTGAAAAGTTAATTCAGTTTTCTCAACATCAACTCGATGTATTTATTGTTGTTCTGTTTGTCGGTCTTTTTGCTTCGGCAATTTGGTTGTGCAGTGCCTATATTGGTGCGCAACATTGGACGGAACCGATAGGCCGTAAGTATCGAGTCCATCTGACTTTCTGTGTGTTCCGAGAATAAAAGCGTGCTTTCTGACCACTAGCGTCAGTTATTTAGCACCTTTGTCTTTTAACTAGGAATCACTATGAATCAAATTACTAAACTGACTCAGTTTGCGTCCATGTTTTTTATGACGCTTGCTTTGAGTTTGCTCTCTCTGAGTATTTCAGCTCAAACTACTGATACAGGTTGGCTGACCAACCCACAACATCCTCCAGTGCAAACGCGCTTTGTGCTCACTGGTCAACAAGATCCGCAAGCCAAAACAATCACTGGTTATCTGGACGTCAAGTTGGCTGGGGACTGGAAAACTTACTGGCGTTCACCTGGTGAGGGCGGCGTAGCACCCTCTATTGATTGGCAAAATTCACAAAATTTATCCAAAGTGGATTGGCAATGGCCGCACCCACAAAAATTCGAACTATTAGGTATCGAGACTCTTGGGTACAAAGGCGACACTTTGTTCCCCATGACGCTGCACGTCGAAGACATGTCCAAACCTGTCACGATTGATGCGGTACTGACACTTTCTTCTTGTACGACGATTTGTGTGCTGACGGACTATCAAATTCAATTGACGTTCTTGCCTTCTGATCTAAAAGTCGATGAAGACGGGATGTTCAGTTACGCTCAAGCAGTGAGTAACGTGCCGCAGCCATCGCCGTTTATTGATGTTACTCAGGCGAGTTGGGATGCGAACCAATCGAAACTACAAATCACGCTAAAGAACAGTCAGGGTTGGCAACAACCACAAGTGCTGGTGGATGGTGTCGGTGAAGCAACGCGAGACTATAGCTTCAAGCTTGAAGGAATGCATCAAGAAGGAAACATCGTCACCACGAGCTATATCGTTGATACTTGGCTGGGCGATGTGGAGTTAGATGGTCAGTCGCTGTTTGTGACCATCAAAGACACCAATTTACTAGCAGAAGAAACCACTCAAGCAACTGCTGAGGCAATAGTTGAACCGCTGCCGAGCACGTCTCTAACGAGTGTTTTTCTATTCGCGTTGCTCGGCGGTTTAATTCTTAACATCATGCCTTGCGTTCTTCCGGTTTTGGGGATGAAGCTAAGTAGTATTGTTGCCGCTCAAGGTATCGAGCGTCG
>NZ_JAWOVM010000027.1:0-49963 GCF_033339895.1 Vibrio sp. 1751 | reverse complement strand
TTTAGCCAAGTGCCAGCGGTCGATTTAGGGAAAATGGTAGTAAGCGAAATGCTTGCTCGAACAGATATTGATCCGAAGCTAATCGAACAAGTGGTATTTGGACAAGTAGTACAAATGCCTGAAGCGCCAAACATCGCACGAGAAATCGTGTTAGGCACTGGTATGAACATCCATACTGATGCATACAGTGTGACTCGAGCGTGTGCGACGAGTTTTCAAGCGGCGGTTAATGTCGCAGAAAGCATCATGGCGGGAACCATCGATATTGGTATTGCTGGCGGTGCAGACTCTTCTTCCGTCCTGCCTATTGGCGTATCAAAGAAACTGGCCGCTAATCTGCTTGCTCTTAGTAAGACAAAAACAATGGGTCAGAAGCTTAGTATCCTCAAAAACTTGAGCTTTAAAGACCTGATGCCAGTGCCACCAGCAGTAGCAGAGTACTCTACGGGTTTATCCATGGGACAAACTGCAGAGCAAATGGCTAAAACACATGGTATTTCTCGCGCAGAACAGGATGCGCTTGCACATCGTTCTCATACGCTGGCTTCTCAAGCTTGGAAAGAAGGAAAAATCCAAGATGAAGTGATGACGGCTTTCCCTGAACCATACAAAAAGTGGATTTCGGAAGATAACAATATTCGTCATGACTCAACGGTTGAGGGATACGCGAAATTGCGACCTGCGTTTGATCGTCAGTATGGCAGTGTTACGGCTGCGAACAGTACGCCATTGACTGATGGTGGTGCGGCAGTGATGTTGATGCGAGAAGGTAAAGCGAAAGAGCTCGGAATGGAGATCCTTGGTTACATCCGAGGTTATGCATTCTCTGCTATCGGCGTGGAAAAGGACATGCTGATGGGGCCGACTTATGCCACAGCGAAAGTGCTTGAAAATACAGGCTTGGAACTGTCAGACCTGACGTTGATCGACATGCACGAGGCCTTTGCTGCTCAAGCATTGGCGAATGTGAAGATGTTTGCTTCCGATAAGTTTGCTCAAGAAAACCTTGGTCGCTCAAAAGCGATTGGTGAAATTGATATGGATAAGTTCAACGTGCTTGGCGGATCAATTGCTTATGGTCACCCATTTGCTGCGACTGGTGCGCGTATGATGACGCAAACCCTACGAGAGCTAAAACGCCGTGGCGGTGGTATTGCATTGAATACCGCATGTGCTGCTGGTGGTCTTGGTGCGGCAATGATTCTGGAGGTTGAGTAATGAGCGAGCAAAAAGCATTTAGTCTAAAGGTTGATGAGCAAAATATTGCTTGGTTAGCCATCGATGTTCCTAATGAAAAAATGAATACGCTGCAGGCGGCTTTTGCTGACGAAATGAAAGAAATTTTTGCTCAGCTAAAAGACTCCAGTGGTATTAAAGGGATGATCATCCACTCCCTAAAACCGGACAATTTTGTTGCGGGTGCTGATGTTCGAATGCTAGAAGCATGCACCACAGCAAGTGAAGCGGAAGCCTTAGCAAGGCAAGGTCAGGATTTATTCCAGCAGCTATCGGACTTACCTTATCCTGTCGTTGCGGCTATTCATGGCCCATGTTTGGGCGGTGGTTTAGAACTGGCTCTTGCATGTGATTATCGTGTTTGTACGGATTCTGACAAAACGCGTTTAGGTCTGCCAGAAGTACAACTTGGTTTATTGCCAGGTTCTGGTGGTACTCAGCGTCTGCCACGTTTGATTGGCCTGTTACCATCGTTGGACTTGATCCTGACGGGTAAACAACTTCGTGCGAAGAAAGCTAAAAAACTGGGCGTTGTGGACGCCTGTGTGCCGGACACCATTTTGCTCGACGTAGCAAAACAGTTTATCGACAAAGGTAAAAACAAGGGTACGAAAAAGCTATCGACGAAAGAAAAGGTGATGTCTGGTAGCGGGCTAGGGCGCAAGTTTGTATTTGAGCAAGCTGCGAAGAAAACGAATCAAAAAACCCGTGGTAACTATCCAGCAACGGTTGCAATTCTAGAAGTTATTCAACATGGCTTAGAGAAAGGCTTCGCTAAAGGTCAAGAACTTGAAGCGAAGCGCTTTGGTGAGCTTGTGATGAGCTCAGAGTCAAAAGCGCTCCGTTCTATCTTCTTTGCCACAACAGAAATGAAGAAAGAGAACGGCACGGATGCGAAACCAGCACCAGTTCATAAAGTTGGTGTGCTTGGTGGTGGTCTGATGGGCGCCGGAATCAGCCATGTGTCTGTTGCAAAAGCAAAAGTACCTGTTCGCATCAAAGACGTCAGCAACGATGGCGTTTTAAATGCGCTCAACTACAACTACAAGTTATTTGAGAAACAGCGTAAACGTCGCATTCTATCCAAGGCCGATCTGCAAGCGAAAATGCTGCAACTGTCTGGTGGTGTCGATTTTACCAGTTTTAATCATATTGATGTCGTAATTGAAGCCGTTTTTGAAGACTTAGATCTTAAGCAAAAAATGGTGGCGGACATTGAAGCGAACGCTAAGACAGAAACTATCTTTGCGACCAATACTTCTTCGTTGCCTATCCACAAAATTGCTGAAAAAGCAGAGCGTCCAGAAAACGTAGTTGGTTTGCATTACTTCAGCCCAGTAGAAAAAATGCCTTTGGTGGAAGTGATTCCACATGAAACGACGTCAGATGAAACCGTTTCAACAGTTGTTGCACTTGCTAAGAAGCAAGGTAAAACCCCAATCGTAGTGAAAGACAAAGCGGGCTTTTACGTGAACCGCATTCTTGCTCCATACATGAACGAAGCGGCGCATATTTTGTTGGCTAACGAGCCGATCGAAAAGATTGATACGGCGTTGCTTGATTTTGGTTTCCCTGTTGGCCCGATTACCTTGTTGGATGAAGTTGGTGTCGACATTGGCGCAAAAATTATGCCGATCTTGGTTAATGAGTTAGGTGACCGATTCAAAGGGCCGGATGTGTTTGATATCTTGTTAAATGATGGACGTAAAGGACGCAAGAGTGGTAAGGGCTTTTACACTTACAAGGGTAAGAAGAAAGATGTCGACAAATCAGTTTACAAACTGCTTAAGCTCGACCCTGAATCTAAGTTAAGCGATAACGATATTGCGTTGCGCTGTGTGCTGCCAATGTTGAATGAAGCGGTACGTTGTTTGGATGACGGTATCATTCGCTCGCCACGTGACGGTGATATTGGCGCGATATTTGGTATTGGTTTCCCACCGTTCTTGGGTGGTCCGTTCCGTTACATGGACCAATTTGGCATTAAAGAGCTCGTAGAGAAAATGAATGAGTTTGCATCGAAGTATGGCGATCGTTACGCGCCGTGTGATGGTTTGCTTACTCGAGCTGGTGAAGGGACAACGTTCTATTAAATGGTGCTTCGGTAGAGAAAAAGGCTTGCCAGTGGCAAGCCTTTTTCATTAAGAAGAAATGGTTACTTCTTCTTGTCTTTCTTATCTTTATTGTGGCCTTTACCTGGGTTGTCGTCCCCGTGAACGCTGCTATTACCTTTTTTGTCTTTATCGTTCCACTGTTTCGAGGAGCAATCATCTGAGTTGATAGATACATTGTCTCCGCTAAGGCGCACACAGTCATCACTTAATTCGAAGCCATCGCCTTTGACTGAGATTTCAGCGTGAGCAGATGCCAATGGCAGTATAAGAGCCACAAGTAAAAGTGCTTTTTTCATGACTACCTCATTAAGTTATTTTTAGTGCGGGAATTAGAGCATAAGCCGTAATGGCGTAATTTCAATTTTCTGCTAATTATGGTGCCGATTCAATCTATGAGACCGACAATCTCACGGGGCTCTAGGTACATACTTAGTGTTCGACAATTTTATTTCTGCGCAACTAGATCACCCCAAGCCGCAATCTTTTGGCCGAAGTTGGAACTCTTCAATTGATCCAATTTCTTGTCCTAGATGGATGCGCGGAGCCTCCGAATGCGCCTGACCTTGAGAGTGCATGATCAAACGATTTGCAGTACGAGGTTTCAATTCGTTCACAACGAAGCGAATCATGTCTGCGCGCGTCAGCTTCTTCAACTCCGCCAGTACCTTGTCACGTTGGTTAAACTCAGTGTCCTTATTTCCTATCGCAACCCAAAGACGTTGAGCCCGTCCTCGAAGTGTGGTGTCCGGCGTTGCTATTTGGTTCCACAAGCCGCGCTTACTGCTGTGCCATTGGTAATCGTTTAACTCTAGCAGCACCATATAAAAGGCATTTAAAAACTCATCGATTGAGGTAACCAGCTCGGCCGGTGCTGCATTAGGTGACTGCACATACAGTACAATACCAGGGTGACGATTTAGCGGCATATTGCCAGTGCCTACCATGTAACCTAATTGCTGCTTGGTACGGATTTCGTGGAAAAACGTTGCCGACATAAGGTGATTGGCCAATGAGTATAGCGCGATACTACGAGGCTCAATATCCTCGCACTGGTGGTAAATAACGACCGCGGAATCTTGCTGGTTACAATGCACCTCACGTTGAAAACTGCCATTTTTACCTAGCATAATGAGCGGACGAAGTGCCTCTTCATAACGTTGCTCGTTAACTCTTAGAGCATCCTTCAAGGTCGTAGCCATGTCATGGGCTTGCTGGCGTTGCCAGTCTCCGTAAACAAACATTTCAACGTGCAGTTCTGCAAGAATGGATTCTACGAATACCGAGAGTTCATCGACTTCGATTTCTTCTAGCGCTTCGACTAAGGTTGCGAAAGGCGGGTTATTGGGTTGAAGTAACCCAGTAAGTGCGTTAAACAGCTGCGAAATAGGGCGATCTTGTGAAGCATTTCTCCAGTTTCGTAACAGTTGTTGTTTGATGGTTTCAAAGCGAGCAGGGCTGAAATCTCGAGAAGCAAAACGGTGCAGAATCATTTCCAGCAACTGAGGCAGCTTTTGACTGAACCCAGAGAGGGTTAAGGTCACGCCACCTTGGTGAGCGTACATGTTGTAACCCATCCCTGCGATTTCTGCTTGATAGGTTTCTTTTGCTAGCGAATCGAGGAACATCTCTACACATAAGCGCGTTTTGACGATGTTCTTTGGTGATGCAACGGCATGAGAGCTGTCGATAGCGACATAAACGACACCTTTAGGCACGCGAAATTCGTCATCTTGCAAATGCCACAGCCGAAACCCTTCTAGATCCTCAATCAACTCTGGCAGCGAGTCACCATTTTCGAGTGGCATGGGGTCGAGGTCGTAGCAAATATAAGGGTTCTTTTTCGGTAAGACGAATTGCCAGCTTGGGTCGATTTGTTGATAGAAACGACGTTGGTCTTCACTAAAAGGTGTGACGGAGTACGGGGTAAAGTACCATTCGGCAGTACGGTTGTATTCCAGGCCTTTAGCAATCAAAGTGACGCGTACATTATCGATGGTTAAGTATCGCAGCAATGAACGCTGTAACTCCTCATCGTAGCCCGCCATTTTGTAGTCACCATAAACCGTGTCTTCCGGTTGATAGTGCTGCATGTTGATCACCAGATGGCTGACGAGATCCATTGGGCGCGATGGCTCTTGGAAGCGGAAAGCCGATTCTAATACCGCTTGTTTTTCGAGATAGCGCCATTCATCTAACCCGTCTTGTTTGATCATCGAGAGGTATTGAAAAACCGCTTGAACGATATCATCAACATGATCTAAGCCGTTTGGCGTCAGGGTGCAGCTTACGGTAAAGTCTCGGTAGTTACTGCCACTCGCGCCGCCGCCCGCTGAGAGAGAGGTAATCCAGCCTTTTTCTTTGAGTTGAAGCATCAAACTGCCTTCTCCTTCATAACCCAACAGGTGAGCAAAGTAGGAGAGTGGCTTCACGCTATAATGCGCATCCATTCCCGGCATGGGGAATGTGAGAATCAGTTTACGGAACTCTTTGAGCGGCTCGACTTGAACCAAAATGCCCGTGCTTTCCTCAGTGCCTATCGGTACATCAATCGATTTTCCACGAAGGTGGTGATTTGGGATGTCGGCAAACATGGTTTCTACCCAAGCTTGCTGTTCATCGAGCGACTGTGGCCCAAATAGAGTCAGTGTCATCAAATCGGCGGAATACTGAGAGTGGTGAAACTCCATAATTTCGTCGCGGATGGATTTACCATCTCGGTCGCCAAGAGTATCTATGTTTCCGACAGAGAATTTTGAAAACGGGTGCTCTGGATTGATGACTTCTTTGTTAACTTGATACAGGCGACGAGAATCATCATTGAGTTTGAGCTTGTATTCGGAGTCGACAGCCTGGCGTTCTTTGTCTAATGCTTCTTCGTTAAACAAAGGTGCTGTAAAAAATTGGCTAAATCGATCTAAGGCACTTTCAAAGGCATTTGGAGCAATATTGAAAAAGAAACAAGTGTGCTCTGTACCAGTCCAAGCGTTGTTTGTTCCACCGTGTTGGCTAATATAGCTTTGAAACTCGCCCACTTTAGGGTATTTTTCCGTACCCAAAAAAAGCATGTGTTCTAAATAGTGTGCCAGACCTTGGCGATCGTTTGGGTCGTCGAAGTGTCCAACGTTCACTGCCAGAGCAGCTGCCGACTGTTGAGCTGTATCGGAATGAATCAGCAGTACACGCAGTTCATTGCTCAAGGTAATGTAGCGGTATTGATTTGAATCGTTAGGACTTAGATGCACGATGCGTCTCCAGATTTCGCATTACAGTAATTTAGGCTCCCCTCGCGGGGGGGCGCAAAGTTTGCGTTTCGACAAATACTGCTTGCCGTATTTTTGTTATTCGTAGACTTCTGCACAGGCCCATCGCGTTTGCGTATGGGTAAGAACTGTTTGAGTGAATGCTCTGAACTCATTGCACAGTTAAATAGTGTGATGAACTGAGTACATTCTTTTAATAGATTGTTAAGAAAGTCGCTATCTTTAACAAGCGAATTGGTATAATGAACAGATAATTATATCAGTATTTTTGTTTCGTCATTGTTAAAGTTAGCCCCGTCTATCTAATAAAGATAGCAGTCAACCTTTTGGTAGCGTTAGCTATCCCTAGGAAATAACATGAAAATATTCATCATGCGTCACGGTGAAGCCGAGCATTTTGCAGATTCAGACGCAGCACGACAATTGACCCCAAGAGGCAGAGTCGAATCAGAAGCGGTTGCTAGAGCCTGTAAAGAACAGGGTTTTGCGCAATTCGATAAAGTGTTGGTGAGTCCGTACATTAGAGCTCAACAAACTTGGCAAGAGATCAGTGCATATTTCTCTGCAAAAAGCATTGAAACTTGTGAAGATATTACACCTTATGGCCAGTCCGAGCATGTCTTCGATTTCGCAAGTGCGTTAATCGAAGTCGAACAATTGGACTCGCTTTTGTTCGTATCGCATTTGCCTTTGGTCGGTTATCTGACTTCAGAGTTTGTAAAAGACATGACACCTCCGATGTTTCCTACATCAGGCCTAGTGTGCATTGAATATGATTTACAAACACAAAATGGTGAAGTGCTTTGGCATATTACGCCATAAGTGTCTAAACCAAAATAAGCGTTTGCAAATTAGAGACAGAATAAGAAAGGCAGGAGATCCCTGCCTTTTCGTTTCGTCGTGTCTACAGCAAGCCTGTTACTTTTCAGGAATAGAAAGCAACACTAACAACGCACCATCACCACCAAATTCTAGTGGCGCTTGGTGAAAAGCCATAACGTCAGGATGCTGTGCTAACCAAAGTGGGGCTTTCTGTTTCAGGATGTGTTTCCCAATACCATGTTGCACACACGCACAATGAATCTCGTTTTTGATGCAATAGGCTATCATCGCACCAAGCTCGCGTTTTGCTTCTTGCTGTGTCATGCCGTGCATATCGAGGAACACGTCCGGTACATACACGCCACGACGTAGACGTTTGACTTCATAAGTGGAGACGTCGTCACGTGCATAACGAGTTGGACCTTCATCGTTTAATAGAGGGACAAACTCGTCTGAAAAGTAAAATTCAGAGTCACTCGCTTCACGGTTGGAGCGCTTGATTTCTTTTTGCTTAGTATTTTTTTTTGGTTGCTGGATTATGGTATCCTGTCGCAACTTTTTTACGCCCTGTACTGCTTCCTGAAACAAGGCGAAATCGTCATCGTTCTCGGTGTCTTTTTTGCTCATTAGGTAAACAATTTCATTAATAAACTTTATTGGCAGTATTGTAGCGCTTTTCGGAGGCAATTTTGGATAAGATTTTTGTAGAAGAAGCGGTATCGGAGCTGCATACCCTTCAAGATATGATTCGTTGGACGGTAAGCCGCTTTAATGCAGCGAACCTGTTTTACGGTCATGGTACTGATAATGCGTGGGATGAAGCAGTTCAGCTTATCCTACCAACCTTATACTTGCCGATTGATGTGCCTCCGCACGTATTGAACTCTCGCCTAACGACAAGCGAGCGTCTGCGTATTGTTGAGCGCGTAGTAAAACGCATCAACGAGCGTACGCCAACAGCATACCTAACAAACAAAGCATGGTTCTGCGGTCTTGAGTTCTTCGTTGATGAGCGTGTACTTGTGCCACGCTCTCCTATCGGTGAATTGATTCAAGCGGAATTCCAACCTTGGTTGGTGGAAGAGCCTACGCGCATCATGGACCTATGTACGGGTTCTGGTTGTATCGCGATTGCTTGTGCGCACGCTTTCCCTGAAGCAGAAGTGGATGCGATCGACATCTCTACAGATGCTCTACAAGTGGCTGAGCAAAACGTACAAGATCACGGTATGGAGCAGCAAGTGTTCCCAATTCGCTCTGATTTGTTCCGTGATCTTCCAAAAGAGAAATACAATCTAATCGTGTCCAACCCACCATATGTGGATGAAGAAGACATGAACAGCCTGCCAGATGAGTTCACGCATGAGCCTGAGCTTGGTTTAGCTGCGGGTACGGATGGTCTAAAACTAGTGCGTCGTATTCTTGCTAACGCGCCAGATTATCTAACAGATAACGGCATTCTTATTTGTGAAGTCGGCAACTCAATGATTCATATGATGGAACAGTACCCAGAGATTCCATTTACTTGGATTGAGTTCGAGAACGGCGGTCATGGCGTGTTTATGCTAACGCGTGACCAGCTGGTTGAGTGTGCAGAAGAGTTTAAACTGTACAAAGACTAATAGAGTCTTGCACTAAACATCAAAACACCGAGCTTTATGCTCGGTGTTTTTTTATGCATACCTCGCCGATATTAACTCTTTACATCAAAACGTAATAAAGCCACTATGAATCCACGAAGAATTGGAAAGCAGCTATGCTCTGTTTTGAGAGAGCGTGGCGATAAAAACTTGAGGAAGTAATGGCAGGAAACAGTATCGGACAACATTTCCGAGTGACGACATTCGGGGAAAGTCACGGTATCGCACTGGGATGTATCGTAGACGGATGTCCTCCGGGGTTGGAAATTACAGAAGCAGATCTACAAATCGATCTCGACCGCCGTCGTCCAGGCACATCACGTTACACCACACAACGTCGTGAACCGGATGAAGTTAAAATTCTTTCTGGCGTTTTTGAAGGCAAAACCACGGGCACATCGATCGGTTTGCTAATTGAAAACACCGATCAGCGCTCAAAAGACTACTCTGACATCAAAGATAAGTTCAGACCGGGTCATGCTGATTACACTTACCACCAAAAATATGGCATCCGCGACTATCGCGGTGGCGGCCGTTCTTCAGCTCGTGAAACCGCAATGCGTGTGGCGGCTGGTGCAATCGCGAAGAAATACTTAAAAGATGAGTTTGGTGTTGAGATTCGTGCTTACTTGTCACAAATGGGTGATGTATCTATCGACAAGGTAGATTGGAGCGAAATCGAGAACAATGCATTCTTCTGCCCTGATGCTGACAAAGTAGAAGCATTTGACCAACTTATCCGTGACCTGAAAAAAGAAGGCGACTCTATTGGCGCAAAAATCCAGGTTGTGGCAACTAACGTGCCTGTTGGTCTTGGGGAACCCGTATTTGACCGTTTGGATGCAGACATCGCGCACGCACTAATGAGCATAAACGCGGTGAAAGGCGTGGAAATCGGAGACGGTTTCGACGTGGTAAACCAAAAAGGCAGTCAGCACCGTGATACGCTTGCTCCTGAAGGTTTTGGTAGTAATCATGCGGGTGGCATTCTTGGCGGTATCTCGACTGGTCAAGACATTGTCGCTAACATTGCGCTTAAGCCAACATCAAGTATCACTGTGCCGGGTGAGACCATCACAAAAGAAGGTGAACCAACTCAGTTGATCACCAAAGGTCGTCATGACCCATGTGTGGGTATTCGTGCTGTGCCTATCGCAGAAGCGATGCTGGCAATTGTGGTGATGGATCATTTACTACGCCACCGTGGTCAAAACCATGGCGTACAAACCGAGACTCCAAAGATTTAAGAGCTTTGTGTCATTCCAGCGAGCTATAGCGAGACTAGGAATCTAATTTCAGCACGATGAAAAGAGAAAGAAACATCTCTGACAACAGAGTGCTCGGATAATAGATCCTGAATCATGCTCCTTCGTCGCTGTTCAGGATGACTGAATATAAAATTATGCCACTCACTGAATCGCGGGTGGCACAATTTTATCAGGCAACCTTTTTTGTTTAAGTAGTTTTTGCTTAATGAATCGAGCCTTCGGTTTCCAAATGGAAAGAAGGCAGACGCCACTTAAAGCGCACTGCAGCCATACGCAGCATGTAACCAGTAACCAGTGTAATAATAGTGGCAGTGACATCGGGAACATTGAATTCTAATAGCGCTAAGTACATTCCTGATGCGATAAGAGCGACAGAAGCGTAAAGCTCTTCATGCAGTACCAATGGTGTTTGGCGACAGATTAAGTCACGAAGTAGCCCACCGAATACACCAGTTACTAACGCTGAAACCATACAAATACCAGGGTGCAAGCCCATGCCCATCGCAATTTTTGTTCCGATGATACTAAACACGATTAAACCTAGTGCATCGAGGCGAATGAACAGACCTTTCAGCTTAATCACCCATTTCGCTAAACCTGTTGTTAGCACACCTGCAACACACGTAATTGCAAGGAACTCTGGGTTTTTTACCCAACCAAGAGGGTAGTGGCCTAATAGAATGTCACGTACGGTGCCACCACCAATGGCCGTTGCGCTGGCCACCAACATAACACCAAACCAGTCCATCTTTCTTCTACCAGCACTTAACGCACCTGTCATGGCTTCAGCCGTGATACCAATGATATACAACACACTTAGCAACATAGGGAAACACTCAACGTAAAAAGTCACTACGTTCTACGAGAATCAGCGTAGGCGAAGTAACAACACTTACAAACGGTTCTATCTCTCTTAAAAAGTGATTAAAACCAGCAACATGCTTGTAGTCAAACGGCTTAAAAATAGCGGTTTGAACGGCATCAAAATAAGGCGAGAGTGTAGTGGTAAATAAGTACGCTGACGAATGAGAAATTGTATGGAGAAAGCGACCTTCAGATAAATTCAACTAATAACCAAAAATGTGGGGGTGCCTTTACCTCATAGCTAAAAACAGCGACAATATGCAGCGCATGTCAAACTGAAGTACAAACTCGACGATGACCCACGAATACCAAGACTTAATCACCATTTTTAATGACACCTTTTTAGAACAATTTAATACGAAATTAGAGTTAGGTGGTGATGAGCCTATTTATCTTCCTGCTGATGATGAACACCCTCATCATCGGATTGTTTTTGCTCGGGGTTTTTACGCCTCTGCTTTACACGAGATCTCGCATTGGTGTGTGGCTGGTCCAGAGCGTCGTTTGCTGGAAGATTTTGGCTATTGGTATGAACCCGATGGGCGAACAGCAGAAGTTCAAGCGGAGTTTGAGAAAGTTGAAGTGCGACCTCAAGCTTATGAATGGATTCTGGCACAAAGCGCTGGCTTCCCTTTTACGGTGAGTTGTGACAATCTACACGGCGATTTTGAACCAGATAGGCTCGGCTTTATGCAAAAAGTACATAAAGAAGTGCTGGGTATTTTGGACGTTGGCTTGCCTTTGCGAGTGAAAATGCTTTCTGATGCCCTGCGCGCATTTTATCAAACTAAGCCACTGGAAGCGTCGGACTTTTGCGTTAAATAACCACTAATAACCTCAGAGATACACCATGATTATTGAATTTGAAGAAAAACTACTGGAACTGATTGATGCTCGAATTGAAACAGCATCTGACGATGAATTGTTTGCTGGTGGTTATTTACGTGGTCACATCTCTTTATCCGCGGCGTCTTGTGAAGAAGAAGGGATTAGCGATATTACTGAGCTGAAGTCACGCATTGAGAGCAGCTTAGAAGATGCGCGTACCGAGTTAAGCCCGGCCGATCGCGTGATTGTCAGTGATTTGTGGCAAGAGCTCCAGGCTCAGGCTTAATCCCTAAGCAGCGTTCTCCCTTTATTTAATCCTAGTAATTTACTACTTCGAAAAATTCGAACCTCTCCATAAAATTTTTGTGGTTGTAGCGAAACTGTTCAACTTTTATTCTGATCAGCATAAAACGTGAACAAAGGATTACAACCATGAAAATTGTCGCATTTGGTGCATCTACCAGCTCTACCTCAATCAACAAACTACTTGCTACATACGCAGCAAATCAAGTCGAAGGCGCTCAAGTGAATGTTCTAGACTTAAACGATTATCAAGCGCCAATGTTTAGCGAGGACAAAGAGAAAGAAATAGGTAAAGCTGAAGGGGCTGTCGCGTTTTTACGTGACTTGGCGGAGGCTGACGCTCTCGTTGTTTCCTTCGCAGAGCACAACGGTTCGTACCCAGCGGCCTATAAAAACTTGTTCGATTGGGCGACGCGCATTGAGCGTAATGTATTTCAAAACAAACCTGTCGTTTATTTAGCAACTTCCCCAGGTCCCGGTGGTGCACAAAGTGTTCTTGCGGCGGCGACAGGTTCTGCACAATTTTTTGGCGCGGATGTAAAGGCATCGTTATCTGTGCCGAGCTTCTACGAAAATTTTGACGTGGAATCGGGTAAGGTTGTAAACCCAGAAGTGGCAGAGCAAGTGAAACAGGCAGTTGCACTGCTGAAGTAATCTCAGTACGAGCGACTTAATGAGTTAGCGATTCCCGACACGTATCTGTGTCGGGAATTAAAACGAGAGAATATTCTTACAGCTCGGTAATGGCTTTGCCTTTTCTTAGTTTACGAACCCACATTCGACTTGGGTGAAGTTCGGTCAATACATCAACAGGTAATGGCAGCGGGTCCCCACAGATCTGGGAGGCCAACACTTCAGCTAATAATGGTGCAGAGCTCAGTCCACGAGATCCTAAACCTAAGAAGCAGAATAGGTTAGGGTACTGATGAATGGTTTCTACCTCTTCTTCTTTTTGATTTTGTAAGTTGGCGTATTGCGTTTTGATCGTCTCAAAGTCACCCACATTCCCGACAAATGGTAAGTGATCTCGGCTAACACAACGAATACCTTGGCGAGATTGGTTACCAGTGATATCTACCTCTTTTGCCCATGTTTGATTCGGTACACATTTCACTAGCTTTTCCGCATTATCTTTTTGGGCGTTTTCATCAAATTCGTAGTCAAGGTGACTGCGGTCGTAGCTTGCACCGATACACAAGTGTTGATTACTTGGGTTAACAGGTGTCATGTAACCGTCGTAACACAACACCGTTTTCAGCTGACTCAGCGTTCCGGTTGCTGGCGCATGACTGACTTGTCCTTTCACTTGTCCCATAGGTAGGGAAGCGGTTTGACTCAATGTCTGGAACTCATGGCCGTTCGCAATCACAACCGTTGAGTGCTCAAATGTTTGACCACTCGCCGTTAGTAGCCAGAGCTGACGCTTTTCATCCCAATCTAATGCCTCAACATGGTGTTCAAACTTCGTTGAGAGTAACGACGTCTGCTCCAATTGTTTAATTAACCCACGAGTTAACTCGGCAGGGCACAGCCACCCTCCCATTGGGTAGTGCACAGATGCCATATCAATAGGTAACCCGATAGTGTTCGCAGTCTCCTCGGCGGACAGCTTTTGAATGAGCTCTGGTGTGAAGTTACCCGTAAGTATTTTCTCCAGTTTGTCTGTGGATTTGTCATCCCACATCAACTGAGTCACGCCACACCAGTCATGATCAAAATCGATCTCTTGTGCTGCTTGTTCAACAAACTGACGTGCGAACAAAAATGCAGGAGCAAACACTCGTGAAACACCCGTGTGCGGGCCATTAAGCAGTGGATAAACGGCTCCTTGTCGATTGCCTGAAGCTCCTTTGGCTGGTTGTTTGTCTTTACAGTAAAGGGTGACGTTTTGGCCACGACGAACTAACGTTTTCGCTAACGCCGCGCTAGCTATACCACCACCAATGATGGCAATCGAATCAAGATTGCTAGATGCTGAGCGATTGAACCAAGGGAGATGGTTCGACTGCTTTTCACGTTGCTCCATAGAGCCGGCGATCATTTCTCGCTTAGTGCCGAAACCTTTCACCTTTTTCATTGTAAAGCCAGCTTCGTTCAAACCACGACGTACAAAGCCTGCTGCGGTAAACGTGGCAACTGTACAATCTTGCTTGGCTAGCTTTGCCATGTTGTTGAACAGGCCTTGGTTCCACATTTCTGGGTTTTTGCTTGGCGCGAATCCATCTAAGAACCAAGCATCAATCAAACCTTGTTCGTTGTATGGAACTTGCGGCATGCAGTCTTTAATGTCACCAAACCAAAGGTCGAGTGTGATTGCGCCGTCTTCTAAAACAATGCGATGACACTCCGGCACAGCGGCAGGGTAGTGCTTTTGTAACTTTTCCGCGTACTCAGCTAGCTCAGGCCAAGCTTCATGCGCCTTCTTTAAATCGGCTTTGCTTAATGGGTATTTTTCAAAGCTAATAAAATGCAGCTCTTTCAATGTTGCGTCCGGATGCTGACGACGAAACTCACTAAACCACTGGCATACTGCTAAGAAGTTTAATCCCGTGCCAAATCCTGTTTCACCAATGACAAAACGTCTTTGGTCAAATTCCTGCCATCTTTCTGGGAGATGATTTTGTTTTAAGAAAACGTAGCGTGTCTCTTCAAGACCGTTTACGTTAGAGAAGTAAACATCATCAAATTGGTCTGAAACCGGAGTACCAGCTTCGTTCCAACCAAGTTCTGCGTTTTTTATTGAAGTCATAATGGTGCAAATTTGTGATTTGGCGCGGTAAGAATGGGGCGATTGTACGAATTTATGGGAAAGCTGACCACTTTTGTTGACTATCTTAGTTATCATCTAGCGGATTTTTGAATTATAGGAATGTCATAATGAAACGAGTCGTAATCACCGGTATGGGTATTGTTTCAAGTATCGGTAACAACGTCGAAGAAGTTCTAGCGTCTCTTAAAGCGGGCAAATCTGGCATCACTGCATCTGAGCAGTTCAAAGAACACGGTCTTCGTTCGCAAGTATGGGGTGACCTAAAAATCAACCCGGCGGAACACATAGACCGTAAGCAGATGCGCTTTATGGGTGATGCGGCTGCTTATGCATACCTATCAATGGAGCAGGCAATCGCAGACGCTGGTCTTACAGAAGAGCAGGTTTCAAACGATCGTACCGGTATCGTTGCAGGTTCTGGCGGTGCTTCTGCATACAATCAAACGGTAGCGACAGACACGATGCGCGCCAAAGGCGTAAAGCGAGTTGGTCCTTACATGGTTCCTCGTACTATGTCTTCTACTGTTTCTGCTTGTCTTGCTACGCCATTTAAGATTCGTGGCGTGAACTACTCAATGAGCTCTGCATGTGCAACATCTGCACACTGTATCGGCCATGCTATGGAGCTTATTCAACTAGGCAAACAAGATATTGTTTTTGCTGGTGGCGGCGAAGAGCTAGATTGGTCTCAAACTATGATGTTTGATGCGATGGGCGCACTGTCAACCAAATACAATGACACGCCAGACAAAGCATCTCGTACATACGATGCAGACCGTGACGGTTTTGTTATCTCGGGCGGTGGCGGCATGCTGGTTATTGAAGAACTAGAGCACGCACTGGCACGTGGTGCGAAAATCTACGGTGAAATCGTAGGTTACGGTGCGACATCAGATGGCTACGACATGGTAGCGCCATCAGGTGAAGGCGCAATTCGTTGTATGAAGATGGCGATGCAAGACGTTGATGGTGTGGATTACATCAACACGCACGGCACATCGACACCAGTTGGTGACGTGAAAGAGCTTGGTGCTATCCAACAATTGTTTGGTGAGAACAGCCCTGCAATCTCTGCAACAAAAGCAATGACTGGCCACGCACTCGGCGCAGCGGGCGTGCACGAAGCAATTTACTCAACACTTATGCTAGACAAAAACTTCATTGCTCCAAGCATCAATATTTCAAACTTGGACGAAGCAGCACAAGGTCTGGACATCGTGACAGAAGCACGTGATGCAGAGCTAACGACCGTAATGTCAAACAGCTTTGGCTTTGGCGGCACAAACGCAACTTTGGTTATTAAAAAGTACCAAGGTTAACTGAATTTGTTGGCGCCTTGCGAGAGTACTGTAAACGCCAACAATCCAGTTTCCAGAGCTTGATCAGTCACACTGATCGAACAGACGCAGACTCTATCCCATGGAGAGCGGGATAGGATCCTTTTGTTCTGGAACTTTGCCCGGCTATTTAGCCGGGCTTTTTCTTTTCTCTGTTTCTGCTTTTCTCTAGGCTTCCCGTCAATCGATTCTATAGGAGTTACCTCCTTGAGGTTTATTGGTGTTATATCTTGAGATTTTTCGGGAAAAGGGCACAATCGCTTTAGTTTCGCATCTTGCGAATAAACGAACTCTTACAAATGGATGTTAGAACGCTGGCGCTATGAAAATTATTGTTGATGAAAATATGCCGTATGCTGAAGAACTATTCAGCCAACTCGGTAACGTAATTCTAAAACCAGGTCGTACACTGACCGCCGATGATTTAGTGGATGTTGATGCCCTAATGATTCGCTCAGTCACCAAAGTGAATGCTGACCTGATCAGCAAAGCAAACAAGCTGAAGTTTGTTGGTACGGCCACGGCAGGCATGGATCATGTTGACCAAGCACTCTTAAAAGAGAAAGGCATTTTCTTCACTGCGGCGCCAGGGTGTAACAAAGTGGGTGTGGCGGAATACGCGTTCAGCGTGATGATGGTGCTCGCTCAGCAACAAGGTTTCTCGGTATTTGACAAGACGGTAGGTATTATTGGTGCAGGCCAAGTAGGTAGCTACCTAGAGAAATGTTTGAAAGGCATGGGTATTAAAGTTCTCATCAATGACCCATTCAAACAAGAGGCTGGTGATCCTCGTAGCTTTACTCCGTTGACAGAACTGATTGAAAGCTCAGACATCATTACACTACATACGCCAATCACCAAAGATGGCCCATACCCAACGCATCATTTGATTGATGAGAAGGTATTAAATGGTCTCCGCAGCGATCAAATTTTGATTAACGCGGCTCGAGGTCCCATCGTTGACAACGCTGCTTTGAAACAACGTCTTTTGAAAAATGATGGCTTTACAGCGGCACTCGACGTATTTGAATTTGAACCAGAGGTTGATATGGAGCTTCTGCCTCTGCTAGCATTCGCAACCCCTCACGTTGCAGGCTACGGCTTGGAAGGGAAAGCTCGCGGTACAACGATGATTTTCAACAGCTACTGTGAGTTCTTAAATAACGAATTACGTGCGCATGCCAGCGATTTACTGCCAACCGCGCCTGTTCCTACTATGGTATTGGACAGAGCTTGGGACGAAGCAACACTGCATAACATCACGCAGTTAATCTATGATGTGCGTAGAGATGACGCTCTTTTCCGCCGTGAAATCAGTAAGCCAGGCGCTTTTGACCTGATGCGTAAAAACTACTGGGATCGCCGTGAATACAGCGCTGTCACGCTAGTGGGTAACAAAACATGTAACCTTGCTCCATTAGCAGAACTAGGTTTTCAGATTGAGGTAAGTCAATGAGCCAGCAATATAATGTTGCCATTTTAGGTGCGACCGGTGCGGTCGGTGAAACAATTTTGGATGTGCTTCAAGAGCGCAAATTCCCAGTAGGCGAAATCTTCCTACTCGCGAGTGAGCGCAGCGAAGGCAAGACTTACCGCTTCAATGGTAAAACGGTACGCGTTCAAAACGTAGAAGAGTTCGATTGGTCTCAAGCGCATATCGCACTGTTTTCTGCTGGTGGTGAGCTATCAGCCAAGTGGGCTCCAATTGCCGCTGATGAAGGCGTGATTGTTATCGACAACACATCACACTTCCGTTACGAGTACGACATTCCTCTTGTTGTGCCAGAAGTAAACCCAGAAGCGATTGCAGAGTTTCGTAACCGTAACATCATTGCGAACCCGAACTGTTCAACCATCCAAATGTTGGTGGCACTAAAACCAATTCACGATGCGGTGGGCATTGAGCGTATTAACGTATCAACCTACCAATCGGTATCTGGTGCAGGCAAAGCGGGTATTGATGAGCTAGCAGGTCAAACGGCGAAGCTGCTAAACGGTCTGCCTGCAGACAAGAAGCAATTCTCTCAACAGATCGCGTTTAACTGTATTCCACAAATCGATCAAATGATGGAAAACGGCTACACCAAAGAAGAAATGAAAATGGTGTGGGAAACACAGAAGATCTTTAACGATCCATCAATCACAGTCAATCCAACGTGTGTACGTGTTCCTGTATTCTACGGTCACGCAGAAGCACTTCACATTGAGACTCGTTCACCTATCGATGCACAAGAAGTCGTTAACTTGCTTGAACAAACTGACGGTATCGAAGTGTTCCACGGTGAAGACTTCCCTACACAAGTTCGCGATGCGGGCGGTAAAGACCATGTAATGGTTGGCCGTATCCGTAACGATATCAGCCATCATAGCGGAGTAAACCTGTGGGTTGTTGCTGATAACGTGCGTAAAGGCGCGGCAACTAACGCGGTGCAAATCGCAGAAGTTCTGATCCGCGATTACTACTAAGTCGTTTACAATTCATTTCAAAGCCTCGCACAGTGCGAGGCTTTTTTGTACGAACGAAACAAAATAGTGTGAGATTAGTACGAATATGGCGAGAGCCACACATTTTTTATTCTCAACGCTATAGTTTTGCATGCGATATCCGATATATTTAACCGATCACCATTTCAAATTGTATTTAGCACAAAACTGAGCCTTCTATGCGTCAAAATTATAAGCGTTTGTTAGCAGCCCTTGTGTTGATGAGCGCGACTCAGACATCATCAGTGGTTCAAGCCGAAGGAATTCGTCTTGTTGGACCGTCTGGTGAAGTGCAATCATCTCCGAGCTATGCTGAAGATATTGAGCGAGCATTACCTGCTCCTCCTGCGAATACTCAACCGTCACGTTTCTTTGGTCCGACTGGTGAAAATCAAACACTATGGTCGATCGCTTCAGAATTACGACCTTCACGCGGTGTTACCGTTCAACAAACGCTTCTTGCCATTTACCGAATTAACCCTCAAGCGTTTGAGAACCAAAACATTCATGAATTGATCCCAGGGAGTCGGCTACGAGTACCTTCTCTAGAGCAAGTGCAAAGCGCGACCACAGCGCAAGCTGTTGCGATTATGAAGGCGCATGAAGCTAAGTTAAAACAGCCGAAGCCGACAAATAGAGCGACGCCAGCACAACGAGTCACCGAGCAACCAAAGCCACAAATTAAAGTAGAACCCAAACCTGCGGCTAAGCCAGAGACAGTGGCAGCAACGGAGCCAAAACCAACTCCGAAAACAATACCAGTCATCCCTGCGCCACCAGTAACCACCTCTCCGCAGGGAGAAAAGCAGGTCAGTGCGCTAAAGGACAAACTTCAAGGCTCACAAAGTGAATTAGAGTCATTAGAAGAGAAGAACCATCGTCTTCGATTGATGCTGTCAGAAGTGCAAAGCGAAGTCGAAACTTTGAAAAGCGAGCTGAATGACGAAGAACGCA
The DNA here is from genome assembly GCF_033339895.1 of Vibrio sp. 1751. NCBI lineage: Bacteria > Pseudomonadati > Pseudomonadota > Gammaproteobacteria > Vibrionales > Vibrionaceae > Vibrio > Vibrio sp. 1751. The sequence continues at coordinate 30,083 of NZ_JAWOVM010000027.1, read as the reverse complement.
TTCGCTCAGAAGTCGAGAAACTGCTTGCAGAAGAGCGCCAGCGCCTTGCTGAACAACAGCGCATGCAACCAAGCACCATGGACAAAATTTTGTCTAATGGTTGGCTTGTTGGTCTTGCGGCATTAATTCCTGGTGCTTTGATTGCGTTGCTAGTTGTTATGCTTCTTGGTCGACGCTCTAAAGCGAAAGGGGAAGAAGCGGCTGCACAGGAACAGCAAAACGTTGATCCTCTAGCGGCGCCAATCGGTTTAGCGGCGGCGGATGAGCTTGATGAAGAGCTCACGCTTGATGATGAATTGTTTGCAGATGAAGATATCAACACACAGTCTTTACAAGAAGAGAAGTCAGATTTAGAAGAAGACGTCTTTGCTAACCTCGACGATGAAGAACTTGATTTCAATCTGGAAGGGGACGATGACCCATTTGCAGATATTGGCGATGACGGTGACCTAGATGTTGGTCTGGATGAGTTTGAGTCATCGAACAATGGTATCCAAGTCAACGGCGAAGAAAAAGCGCTTGGTTTAGAAGAAATGGAGCGAGCCTTAGATGAGGTTGCTCCAGAACTAGAAGTGCTCGATGACGATGAGTCTGGCTTCGATCTTTCGGATGATGTGAATGAGAAATCAGACTCGCTTTCAGACGACGCATTTGCCGAGTTACTTGCAGCCGATGAGCCGTCAGAAGAGTTACCAAGTGACACTGTCGACCAGGATATGCTTGATGACTTGTTTGCTGAACTTGGCAACGATGACTTCGATTTAGATACTGATGAGCCTGAGTTAAAACAGCCCGTTTCGGATGATGACTTTAGTGTAGGAGAGGCATCTGACGACGATATCGATAAGCTATTGGCCCAGTATGAACAACCGGCTAGTGAATCGGAAGTTCGAGAAGCTGACGCCAATGAAGGTCCTGTTCTAGATGAAAACAGTACAGAGCTACTCGATGAACTCATTGATTTTGATGAAGATGACACAGACGAGTTTGATCCACTAAACGAGCTAGAAGCAATCTCTGGTTTTGAAGGTGATGACTCGATCGAAGAGTTAGACGCAGATAGCACAGACTTACTGGATGAACTCATTGATGATGTTACCTCTGAACTTGATGAAGAGACTGAAGCTGATTTAGATCCGTTTGATGATCTGATTCGAGAGGACGAGAGCCCAGAGCTGAATAAATCGGAAGAGGAAGAGTTACTGAAATCACTTGGTTTTGGTGAGCCAGACGCCGACGAAAAGCCATCTTCCGTAGTTGAGTCAGAACAAACTCATGAAGATCAGGACATTGAGTCTGGATTGGACATCGACGCTTTATTAAGTGAAAGCCAACCAGACACGCAACAAGCTGCAAAAGAGCAACCATTAACCGAGCCAGAGGCTGCTTCAGAGCCATTTAGCAGCGATGAATTTCTTGGTGATTTAGAGGACCTCTCACCAGAGAATGATCCTTTAATGAGCGAGCTAGACGACCTATTTGAGTCAGACAGTGAAGAACTTCTGCCAACAGAACAAGAAAAAGCGGATTTTTCTGCTGAACTTGACGCTCTATTTGATAGTGAAGACGATTTACCGCAGCAAGTTGAAAAAACACAAACGGAGATAGAGGAAGCTTCATCACTACAACAAGAGGCTACCGATACTGATTCAACACAAGAACCATCCGTGGAGTCCGGTGCTGAGGTACAGCCTCACGTTGAGCAAGAGGAAGACATTCCAGCCTTCACGCCGACACCAAATACAATAGAGAATGAATTCGGTGTTCCACAAGAAGAAGATTGGCTACTGGATGAGCCTGAATTGGAGCCGGAAACTGAGTCGACCAACGATTCAGAAGAAGAATTCAATTTTGATGAGCTAGATCTTCCAGAATTCAGCGAAGAAGATGCTCTAGCATCTATGGCTGGCGAACCTGCGTTAGAAACGTCCGAGTCCGTTGAACCAGAACAAATTGAAGCCGACTTGCCAGCTGAGTCCGAAGAAGAGTTCAATTTTGACGAGCTGGATCTTCCTGAGTTTAGTGAAGAAGACGCATTGGCGTCCATGGCTGGCGAACCTGCGTTAGAAACGTCCGAGTCCGTTGAGCCAGAACAGGTTGAAGCAGACTTGCCAGCTGAATCAGAAGATGAATTCAATTTTGATGAGCTCGATTTGCCAGAGTTCAGTGAAGAAGATGCACTGGCGTCTATGGCTGGCGAACCTACGTTAGAAACGTCCGAGTCCGTTAAGCCAGAACAAGTTGAAGCCGACTTGCCAACTGAGTCCGAAGAAGAGTTCAATTTTGATGAGCTCGATTTGCCAGAGTTCAGTGAAGAAGAAGCACTGGCGTCTATGGCTGGCGAACCTGCGTTAGAAACGTCCGAGTCCGTTAAGCCAGAACAAGTTGAAGCCGACTTGTCAGCTGAGTCCGAAGAAGAGTTCAATTTTGACGAGCTGGATCTTCCTGAGTTTAGTGAAGACGACGCATTGGCGTCTATGGCTGGCGAACCTGCGTTAGAAACGTCCGAGTCCGTTGAGCCAGAACAAGTTGAAGCCGACTTGCCAACTGAGTCCGAAGAAGAGTTCAATTTTGATGAGCTCGATTTGCCAGAGTTTAGTGAAGAAGATGCACTGGCGTCTATGGCTGGCGAACCTGCGTTAGAAACGTCCGAGTCCGTTGAGCCAGAACAGGTTGAAGCCGACTTGCCAGCTGAGTCCGAAGAAGAGTTCAATTTTGATGAGCTCGATTTGCCAGAGTTCAGCGAAGAAGATGCCTTGGCGTCGATGGAAGAAGAGCCAGAATTACCGAGCTCTGAGACTGCAGATATAGAACCAATCTCCGGTGAGGATGAAGAGTTAAGTTTTGACGACCAAGATCTTCCAGAGTTCAATGAGGAAGATGTTCTCGCGTCAATGAACGAGGGTGCGCCAGAGAGCCCTAAGGTTGAAGCAGAGACATCGAGACCAGCTATTCAAGCCGATAACGATCATGATGCTTTGTTTGAAGTATTTGCGCAGCAAAACGGCTTTGATACTGACCCAGAAGTGCAGCCAACAGCGACAGAGGGTGAGCCGCTCAGTAATTTGGATGATGAATCATCAATGGCTAACCTTCTTGCGGAAGACGCAAACTCAGAAGTATTTGAAGGTAAACTAGACAGTGACACCATCGCAAGTGCAGGTATGGATTTTGAAACCATGCTTGATGTTGGAGATGATTGGGATGGCTTTAAACCCGCTGCTGATAACGTAAGTTCTACTGAAGAAGTGCCTGAGGACCAGCGTGATGTTTGGAATTCGAGTGATGCACTAAGTCAGCCAGAGATCGCGCAAGAAAACTGGGCAGAGCAAAGCGACTTGGATGACTTCGACCCGAAGAAAAATCAATTTATGACGATTGATGAATTGATGGCTCAGGTCGACAGAGAAGGTGGTGAGTTCGAAGAAGAAGACCTTAAGCTCGATGTCGGATTGAACGAGTTTCCAGATGTTATCGGCGAGATCGGCGATATTGACGTAGATAACAATGCTGAAGCGGCTGGGAAACTGGATTTGGCTAAAATCTATCTCGAGATGAACGATTCTCAAGGGGCGATTAAACTACTAGAAGAGGCGATTGTTTACGGTGAGGATGATATTCGCCGCGAAGCAAAAAGCCTGATTGACGCCATTAATGGCCGATAAACCGAAACAAAAGGGTAGCGTTTGCTACCCTTTTTGTGTCCCGTTAGTAGGATGCTACCTTTATGTCACCCTTGGTGAAACTGGCAACTTGAGGTGACTTGAGTATATACTTCCCGCCCCATTTTAGAGTTCGAAGGTTAAGATGAGAATCGCATTAGGTATCGAGTACAACGGTACAAACTACTTTGGTTGGCAGCGCCAAAGAGAAGTGAAAAGTGTCCAAGAAGAGCTAGAGAAAGCATTGTCCGTCGTCGCTAATCACCCAGTTGAAGTTCAGTGTGCTGGTCGGACAGACGCAGGCGTGCATGGCACGGGACAAGTTGTGCACTTTGATACCAACGTTACTCGAAAAATGGTAGCTTGGACCATGGGCGCAAACGCGAACATGCCAAGCGATATAGCGGTTCGTTGGGCTAAGGAAGTTTCAGATGATTTCCATGCAAGATTCTCAGCGACAGCTCGCCGTTATCGTTACATTATTTTCAATCATGCTTTACGTCCAGGCATCCTAAACTCGGGGGTTAGTCACTATCATGGTGAGCTCGACGAGAAAAAAATGCATGAAGCAGGGCAGTTCCTACTTGGCGAAAATGATTTTACGTCGTTTCGCGCGGCGCATTGTCAGTCTCGCAGCCCATTTCGAAACTTGATGCATCTGAACGTTACGCGCCATGGAAACTATGTGGTTATTGATATTAAAGCCAATGCGTTCGTGCATCATATGGTTCGTAATATCACGGGTAGCTTGATAAAAGTTGGACGTGGCGAAGAGAGTCCTGAATGGATCAAGTGGTTATTAGAAGCCAAAGATCGCAAACTAGCGGGTGCGACAGCGAAAGCGGAAGGTCTGTACCTGGTAGATGTAGACTACCCAGAAGAGTTTGGGTTACCTGAAGTGCCGATCGGTCCACTGTTTTTACCAGATAATTTGAACTAATTTTACAAACTTATTTCAAAATATCGGTAGTGTTTACATTGAATGTGAACGGAAAACATACGCTATTTACGATATCAAAAATAGGTACAACCAGTTTTTTATCTACAGTAGCTGCAAGATATGGTTTAATCCGTCGGTATTATGTCGAATTTATATCTTTCGCAATGAAGCGGAAGAGTTGAGAGAAAAGGTCTTCCATGAGTTGGCTTGAAAAGATTTTAGAGAAAAGCAATCTAGTAAGTTCACGCAAAGCTTCTATCCCAGAAGGTGTGTGGACTAAATGTACCTCTTGTGAACAGGTTTTATACCATGCTGAACTAGAGCGTAACTTAGAAGTTTGTCCAAAGTGTAACCATCACATGCGTATGAAAGCGCGTCGTCGTTTGGAAACATTTTTAGATGAAGGTAATCGAGTTGAATTAGGTTCTGAACTTGAGCCACAGGATAAACTGAAATTTAAAGATTCTAAGCGATACAAAGAGCGTATCTCTGCTGCACAAAAAAATAGCGGTGAGAAAGATGCGCTAGTTGTGATGCAGGGTGAATTGCTTGGTCTGCCGCTTGTGGCGTGTGCGTTTGAATTCTCCTTTATGGGTGGTTCAATGGGTTCAGTCGTTGGTGCTCGCTTTGTGAAAGCAGTGGATGCAGCCATTGAAAATAACTGTGCGCTTGTTTGTTTCTCAGCAAGTGGTGGTGCTCGTATGCAAGAGGCTTTAATGTCTCTTATGCAAATGGCAAAAACCAGTGCTGCGCTTGAGCGTTTATCAGAAAAAGGTCTGCCGTTTATTTCTGTTCTAACTGACCCTACAATGGGTGGTGTATCAGCAAGTTTGGCTATGTTGGGTGATATCAACATCGGTGAACCTAAGGCCCTCATTGGCTTTGCTGGTCGTCGTGTAATCGAGCAAACTGTACGTGAAGATCTTCCTGAAGGTTTCCAGCGTAGTGAGTTCCTGCTTGATCACGGTGCTATTGATATGATCGTTGACCGTCGTGAAATGCGTCAGCGTGTGGGTGGTCTTATCGCTAAGATGACTAACCACAAGTCTCCTTTGGTGGTTTCGGTTAACGAATCTCCAAATGAAGAGCCATATTCTGTACCAGAAGCGGACGAAAAAGGGTAAAGTATCAACTAACATAAAAACCAAAGAATTTAATGGTTAAAGTTAGATGACCCAAAACCCAATTCCTCAAGCCACATCTTCATTAGAGATGTGGCTTGATTATTTAGCAAATATTCATTCCTCAGCAATTGATCTAGGCTTAGACCGTGTCCAAGCGGTAGCAAACAAAGCCAATCTTACCAAACCAGCTCCAACCGTAATCACCGTTGCCGGAACCAATGGCAAAGGCTCAACGTGTGCGTTAATGGAAGCCATTTTACTTGATGCTGGCTATTCAGTCGGTGTTTATAGTTCTCCGCACCTGATTCGTTACAACGAGCGTGTACGCATTAATGGCGTTGACGTTGTAGATGCCAAGCACTGTGAAGCATTCGATTATGTAGAAAAGCAGCGTGGTGATGTTAGCCTTAGCCTCTTTGAATTCGGTACGCTTGCTGCGCTACGTATTTTCCAAGTAGAGAAAGTTGACGTTGTCTTACTTGAAGTAGGACTTGGCGGCCGTCTAGACGCCACTAATGTTGTTGACCATGATGTTTCTGTTATTACGAGCTTAGCGATCGATCATGTGGATTGGCTTGGTGATGACATCAATGTTATTGGTTTTGAAAAAGCGGGCATTTACCGTTCAGGGAAGCCAGCAATTTGTGGTCAACCGACGCCACCAGCGACCGTGGCGGCTCATGCTGACGATATTGGTTCTGAGTTCTTCCAAGTAGGTATTCAGTACGATTACCAACTAACTGATAATGGTTGGAAATGGAGCAGTGGGGCATTTGAGTTAGAGGATTTACCAATCCCATCGCTACCATTACAAAATGCAGCCACTGCACTGATGGCACTAGGGGCTTCGGAATTGCAAATCACTGACATAAATATTGTCAATGGCTTGAATAATGCGCGTTTGGCGGGGCGTATGCAAGTACTGCATCACGAACCTGAAATAGTCCTTGATGTCGCTCATAACCCGCACTCTGCTGAGTATTTGGTAGAAAGAGTGAAGCAACAATATCTGGGTAAGAATATCCATATTGTGGTTGCAATGCTGCATGACAAGGACATTAAAGCAACCATTGAAGCGCTAACTCCAGTTGCAACACAATGGTATCCAGCGTCGCTTACTGGACCGAGAGCGGCGACCGCTGATGAATTGTGCCAATACTTACCTGATGGGCAAGTTCATTTTGAAAACCCTGTTGACGCCTTCGAGAGTGCGAGAAGCCACGCAAAGGCAGGAGACGTTATTCTGGTGGTTGGCTCATTCCATACCGTCGGAGAGGTATTGGAACATTGGCAATCAAATAATAAATAAGTAAAGGTATTTTGATGGCAAGTAAATTCCAAAGTCGTTTAGTCGGCACCATCATTCTAGTCGCAGTCGGAGTCATTGTTCTTCCCGATGTGCTAGATGGTAAGAAACTGCACTACAAAGAAGAATTTGCCAGTATTCCTATCAAACCAGAACTTGATAGTGATGTGGAAAACTTCGAAATATTAGAGCCAGTGGAAGACGACATTACGTTACCGGATTCTCCGGTTGAAGCTGTAGTGCAAGAAAGTGAGGATGCTCAAGTAGCCGTTTCTGAGCCCGAGCCAGCGCCAACATCTAAACCTGAGGTCATCAAACAACCAGAGCAAGTTGAGGTCGTCACTCGTCCTGTTCAAGAGAAAAATCAATATGAAGATTCAGCTTGGATCATTCAGTTGATGGCACTTAAGAATCACGAAAATGCTGTCGCGCTTGTCGCGGATTTGCAAAAGCGTGGTTATCAAGCTCACACAAAGAAAGAAAACGAGTTTACGAGAGTGATTGTTGGCCCTGATGTGTCAAAAAGTAAACTTGAACGACAAGTTCAAGAATTACAAAAAATTACAGGTTCAAAAGGTCAATTGCTTAAATTTAAGCCATTAAATCCATAAGAAAACGTTTGCGTCAGCATTTTTTCTGTTAAAATGCGCGCCAACTTAAGATGAAGAAAAGATGAATTGGATAGATTTTATCATTTTAGGTGTGATCGGATTTTCAGCTCTGATCAGTTTAGTTCGCGGTTTTGCTAAAGAAGCTTTGTCTTTGGTGATTTGGTTCGGAGCGTTTTTTATCTCCAGTAATTACTATGCCAAATTGGCGGTGTACTTCACCAACATCGAAGATGATATGTTTCGTAACGGAGCGGCGATTGCGGCGTTATTTGTCGCAACCTTGGTAGTTGGTGCAGTGGTGAATTACGTCATTGGTCAACTGGTACAAAAAACAGGGCTATCAGGTACGGACCGAATTCTCGGGATTGTATTTGGTGGTCTACGCGGAGTCTTAATTGTTTCTGCGGTGCTGTTTTTTATGGATGCGTTTACTGCATTCCCAAGCTCGGATTGGTGGAAAGATTCACAGTTGATCCCTGAGTTCAGCCGTATCATCGCCCCATTCTTCGAGCATTTACAAGCAACATCAAGTTTTCTGTCTGGCACTATCTAGTAGTGCCAGCTACTGTCGCAAATCGAGGATTAGGACATGTGTGGTATTGTTGGAATCGTGGGCACAACGCCTGTAAACCAGTCTATTTATGACGCGTTAACGGTGTTACAGCATCGTGGCCAAGATGCCGCTGGTATTTGTACCATAGAAAGCAATCGTTTTCGTCTGCGTAAGGCGAACGGTTTAGTCAAGGATGTATTTGAAGCAAGACACATGCAGCGCCTGCAAGGCGAGGTCGGAATTGGTCATGTTCGTTACCCTACAGCAGGCAGTTCAAGTGCTTCAGAAGCTCAACCTTTCTACGTAAACTCTCCTTTCGGTATTACACTTGCCCACAACGGTAACTTGACCAACGCTAACGAAGTTCGTCAGAAGCTGTTTGAAAAAGATCGCCGTCATATCAATACCACTTCAGACTCTGAAGTATTACTAAATGTACTGGCGCACGAAATTGACTCAGTAAAAGGAAATGTCACGACCGAAGACGTATTCCGCGCAGTCACCAATGTTCATCGCACAATTCGCGGTGCTTATGCTGTGACCGCCATGATCATTGGTCATGGTATGATTGCATTTCGTGACCCACACGGTATTCGCCCGCTGTGTTTAGGTAAGCGTGAAGTTAACGGCAGAGCAGAGTACATGGTTGCGTCTGAATCGGTGGCATTGGATGCGGTCGGTTTTGATTTCGTCCGTGATGTTGCACCTGGTGAAGCGATTTACGCAACGTTTGACGGTGAGCTTTACACGAAGCAGTGTGCAGACAATCCTAAGCTGAACCCTTGTATTTTCGAGTTCGTGTACTTTGCTCGTCCAGATTCGTTCATCGATAAAATTTCGGTATACAGCGCTCGCGTTGAAATGGGTAAAAAGCTGGGCGAACGTATTCGTGAAGATTACGCAAACCTTGATATCGATGTTGTCATTCCTATCCCTGAAACGTCTTGCGACATTGCACTGCAAATCGCTCAAGCGATCGATATCCCTTATCGCCAGGGTTTCGTGAAAAACCGTTATGTTGGACGTACGTTTATCATGCCTGGCCAGCAACAACGTAAGAAATCAGTACGTCGCAAGTTGAATGCTATTCGTTCGGAATTCAAAGGTAAGAATGTGTTGCTGGTGGATGACTCTATTGTTCGAGGTACAACGTCAGAGCAGATTATTGAGATGGCTCGTGATTCTGGTGCCAAGAAAGTGTACATGGTCTCAGCGGCTCCTGAAGTTCGTTTCCCGAACGTATACGGCATTGATATGCCAAGTGCTACAGAGCTTATTGCCCATGGCCGTGACAACGATACAATTTGTAAGCAGATTGGTGCCGATGCGCTTATTTATCAACGTCTAGAAGATTTGGTAGAGGCGGTAGGTCTTGGAAACCAAGACATTACTCAGTTCGATACTTCCGTGTTTAACGGCGAATACGTAACGGGTGATATCGACCAACAATACCTAGATTTCTTAGATGGTCTTCGTAATGATGATGCGAAAACACAACTTGAAATCCAACAGGATTTAGCAAACCTAGAGCTTCATAACGAAGGCGCATAGGATGCGCTTTCTTAAGTCGTAAAAAAACCAGAGCTTCGGCTCTGGTTTTTTGTTTTCGCTATCTAGTTAGTGAATGTTATAAGCGATCACAAAGTCAATAAAGAGGCGAACTTTCTCTGGCAGGTGGTCTTTGTGGTTGTAAAGCATATAAATGTCGCGCGGGTTTGCACTCCAATCTGGCAGTACGCGTACCAAATCGCCGCTCTCGATGTACTCTTTGATCATGACATCTGGCATTAGTGTGATGCCTAAACCTTCGGAACAAGCGCTGCGCACCACATTGAGCGCGTTTGCTTGAAAACGACCACGATCAACATTCACCACAGACTCGCCTTTGCTATTAATCAAGGTCCACTTAATAAGTGGGTACCCTTTTAGCAATGAATGGTTAGATAGCTCTTCTGCATGGTGTGGCGCAGGATTCGAGGTTAGATAGTCAGGGCTTGCAACGAGAATATCCTTCACTTCGCCAATCTTACGCGCGATGAGGCTAGAGTCGCGTTGCGGTCCCACTCGAAAAATTACATCCCATTCAGTAGGGTCAAGCTTGTCCGCATTATTCTCTGTCGTTAGCTCAATGTTGATGTCCGGGTACTGCTTCATAAAGCTGTTGAACATCGGCATCATCATTCGTTTAGTTAAGTTGTAAGGCGCGGATATCTTAATCTTGCCGGATGCTCCTCGGCAGTCGTCAGTGATTTCCTCTGCTGCGGTTGTTAGCCTTTGTAGTAAAGGAGAGCACTCATGGTAAAAACGTTCCCCTGCTTCAGTGAGCGAGAGTTTGCGAGCATGACGGTTCAATAGTCGAAGATTGACAGAGTCTTCTAGCGCTTGAATGCGTCGGGTGATGGTCGCAACCGGGATCATGGTTTTTCGCGAAGTTGCGGTGTAGCTCCCATTTTCGACAACCAGTCGAAACAGGTTTAAGTCATCTAATTTCATATTTCCAGACACATTAAATTACCGATTACGGTTAATTTATAATTAACTTTGTGATCAAAGCTTGCTTTAAGTCAACATGTTGCATCATTTGAACACAGCAACCCTGTTTGAGTAAATACTGTTATACGCCGTAATATTTGTATTAATGCAGTTTCCGAGCTAAGTTTTATAACAAGGCGAAGCGGCCTCAGGTCTTGCTGTGACACGTTTTGCTGGAAGTAAACACAACAAAAATAATGACTTAATAATAAATCTGTTTTTTTGACTGAGCTTTGTGAGGGATAAAGGTATGTTTAAGACTCACAGTCAAACGGCAATGGTCTCGGCACAGGAAGTGATTAATCAAAAACTAATAATGTTGGTGGACGATGATCCAATATTTCGTAAAGTAACCAATGCCTATTTAGAAAGTCAGGGTTTTAAAGTAGTAGAAGCAGAAAACGGTCTAGAAGCGCTTCAACAACTCAGGGAATGCCAACCCGATCTTATCTTATGTGATTTATCGATGCCGGTCTTAGATGGTATCGAGTTCGTCGAAGAAGTTAGTCTCGAATACCCATATATGCCGCTTATCGTGGTATCAGGCACGGATGAAATGTCCGATGTCGCGAAAGCGTTGCGATTTGGTATTAAAGATTTTCTTCCTAAACCGATAGGTAATTATGAGCACCTATCTCAGGCGATAGAGAATACGCTAGAAGATACCGATAGCCACTTCTCAGAACAACGTGACTTTTCAAGTCAGTGGTTCAGGGTTGATGATGGTGGTGAAATCCCAGATGAACAAGAGCTGTATTGGCATCTGGAATATTTACAACAGAATCCGAGTGCGGCAAGAGATTTACTGCAAGCGCTATTGCCAGAGAAGGATGCTGCTCAGGGAGATTGGCGCTGCTCGTACCGTTTATTGCAATCGACGGATGTGATGCCCTTGGTTTTCGATTATCGTTGGTTAATGAATGGTCAATTTGCGTTTTATCTCGTTGATTCTGCTTCCCAAGCTAATGATGGAGTTGCGACGACATTGCTCGTTAGGGCATTGTTTGACGACTATCTCCGTAACTTGAAAAGTTTCAGTGCTGATCTTAAGGACATGGTAGGGATCATTGAAAAAGGAATTGAGTGTTCGGAGTGTGCGGGTGCAGTCAATGCTGTGTTTGGTGTCGCCGACCTCGCTTCATCCTCGGTCTCTATATTGCCTGCGGGTTTAGATAGCCATTGGTCTGACGGAAATACGAATCAACACATCGCAGCAGGTAACCGTTTAGGGGGAGGAAGTATGAAAAACTTCATCACCCGCGATTTACCGCTTAGTGTTGCAGGACAGTTGTCTATCGGGTGTTTAGGTTCTTCAAGTTTTAGTTTAAGTATTACCCGGAAATCCCGACTAGTATAATTATGACTTGCAAACCAATAAGCAGCGTCCTTACGCTGCTTATTATCTTTTTAGGACCACCAAAACAACATACGTTTAGTTTAATAACCTTGCTTTTTACTGGTGTTTAGATTTGGCTGTTTAATGTATAGTCAGCGCTTAAAACAATAATGACCCATTTGTGCAACGATAATTTAACGCTGTGCCTTGGGAGAAGCAAAGTCAACTAGTGAGAAGACACATCATGGCAGACAAAGATTTTAAAGAGCCTTATAATATTTTTTACTTTTTAGGTTTTATTGCAGTTCTTTTGATCCCAACACTTCCTGCAACGCTAACCTGGCTTCGTGTAATGAATGGTTACGCAGGCTTTTAATCTAGCTATTTTGTACCGGAGTTCACCATTCGTATTAAGCGTTACTTTTTCAATACTGTTGGTGGACTCTGTATTGTGCTCGGCATAGCCGGCATAGCCCTTCCACTTTTACCCACCACACCTTTTATTTTGCTTGCTAGCGCATGTTTTATGCGTGGTAGCCCTGCATTTCATCAATGGTTACATAACCACAAAACGTTTGGACCCATTCTCGACAATTGGCATAAGCATCGGGCTGTTACTTCAAAAGTAAAAAAGCGTGGTGCGATTTTTATTGCGCTTAGTTTCATGGTTTCAATCGTTGTTGTCCCCCTCGTTTGGGTAAAAATTGGTCTTTTAGTGATGCTAATCGTTTTACTCAGCTGGTTTATGCGTCTGCCTGTGATTGAGTTGGTTGCTGACCGAGAAGAAAATCACTAAGATTGTAGAGAATAGTGTGCCCGCTCTTCGAGTGGGCGTTTGTATTTTCAGCGCCTGTGACTTTTACGAAAATAAGCACATAGTGGTGAAAACCTATTGTTCGTTGCCCTCGTGATACTGCGATTAGAGAGGGCGATGAGCCAATCTAAGTAAATCGGTATTATGACTACAGAAACAATTTCACTGATCAAATCTAGCATCAAAAGCATCCAAGACTACCCAAAGCCAGGCATTCTATTTCGTGATGTGACGAGCCTTCTTGAAGACGCGAAAGCATACCAAGCAACGATCAACTTACTTGTTGAACGTTACAAAGATATGGGCTTTACCAAGGTTGTGGGTACGGAAGCTCGTGGCTTTCTATTTGGCGCGCCTTTAGCGCTTGAGCTAGGTGTTGGTTTTGTACCAGTGCGTAAACCAGGCAAGCTACCACGTCCTACTGTTGCTCAATCTTATGAGCTTGAATACGGCGTTGATACACTAGAAATCCATACAGATGCCATCGTTGAAGGCGACAAAGTACTGGTTGTCGACGATTTATTGGCAACGGGCGGTACTATTGAAGCGACGACTAAGCTGATTCGCCAACTGGGTGGTGAAGTTGAGCACGCTGCGTTCGTTATCAACCTACCAGAAATCGGTGGCGATAAACGTTTAGAAGCACTAGGTCTAAACGTGTACAGCATCTGCGATTTTGAAGGACATTAATACATTCAATGAGTTATTTAGCTTTAGCGCGAAAATGGCGTCCTAATCAGTTTGACCAAGTTGTCGGACAAAAACATGTCCTGACGGCGTTGGAAAATGCACTGGCGCAAAACCGTTTACACCATGCTTATCTGTTCAGCGGGACTCGTGGTGTGGGTAAAACGAGTATCGGTAGGTTGTTTGCCAAAGGCTTGAACTGCGAAACCGGTATTACCGCGACACCTTGTGGTAAGTGCGATACTTGTCGTGAAATTGATGAAGGTCGCTTTGTCGATCTTCTTGAAATCGACGCGGCATCACGTACTAAAGTTGAAGACACTCGCGAACTGTTAGACAACGTTCAATACAAACCTGCTCGTGGACGTTTTAAAGTGTACCTCATCGATGAGGTGCACATGCTATCGCGTCACTCTTTCAATGCGTTGTTGAAAACCCTGGAAGAGCCGCCAGAGTATGTGAAGTTCTTACTCGCGACAACCGATCCACAAAAGCTGCCTGTTACTATATTGTCGCGTTGTCTACAGTTCCATCTCAAACCGATCAGCGTTGATGATATTCATCAGCAACTTGACTACATTTTGGGTCAAGAGCAAGTATCGGCAGAACCAAAAGCACTGGGTATGATTTCACATGCTGCAGATGGCAGTATGCGTGATGCTCTTAGCTTGACCGATCAAGCAATTGCTTTAGGTAACGGTGCGGTGCAAACCGATATTGTCAGCCACATGTTGGGGACGATTGATACCGACCAAGCGATTCACTTACTAGAGTCAATCAGCAGCAAGAAACCTCAGCAAGCCATGGATAAAATCCAACAATTAGCGGCAAATGGTGTTGAGTGGGATGGTTTGTTGCAGCAAGTCGCAACACAGTTACACCGAATTGCGATGTATCAAGCGTTGCCCGCATCGTTAGACCAAGCCCAACCAGATGCAGAGAAAATTGAGCTGTTGAGTAAAGCACTAAGTCCGCAAGACGTTCAGCTTTACTACCAAATTGCATTGAAAGGTCGTGAAGATTTGACTCTCTCGCCAAATGGGCGAGTCGGTCTGGAAATGATTGTGCTGCGTATGATGGCGTTCCGCCCATCAAATAACAGTGGGGCAAATGTTGTTTCTAGTAACTGCGAGCCAGCGTCATCTCCGGCTCAAAGTACCAGTCAACCAAAGGCTGCGCCAGCTCAGACAGCCGCGGCTCCTCGAGATCAGCAGCCGAGTCCAGCACAAAGCACACCACAAGTGGCGCCTCAACCTTCATCCAGTTCGCAACCTGAGTATCAAGCGAGTGGATATGAGACGGTTCCACCACAGTATGATATGGCGCCGCCGATGAGCGAAAACCCAGCGCCGCAACATGAAACGCCACCTCAACAAGTGCAAGAGAGCGTTTCAACACCAGCGCGCGGCGGTCTAAGCGGTTTGCGTCACCAATTACGTTCTCAGCGTCAAGGCCTACAACAGAACACTCCTCAAAATGGTGGCTCAAAAAAGCCTAAAGCGGCATCTGCACAACCAGAATCGGTTATCGACCGAGTAGCGCAATTGCATGGCAATTCCGCGCAGGTGTCGCCAAACTCAGCTCCGAAGTCGACGGAGCCACAAGTTGAAGAAGCGTATCGCTGGCGTCCAAGCAAGCCTGTTGAGACAAAAGTAAATACAAAACTGACACCTACGCAGCTCAAGCAGGCACTTGAGCATGAGAAAACGCCTGAAATGGCACAAAAGCTCATCGATGAGTCATTAGAACATAATGAATGGGCGAAGCTAATCAGCTTAATGGAGATCCCTAAGCTGGTAGAGCAACTTGCGCTAAACTCTCATTATAGTAAGGAAGGAACAACCGTTTCGTTACTATTGAGAAGCAGCCAAGCTCATTTGAATACTGATAGAGCTCAAGCCGAATTGCTCAAAGCACTTAATACCGTGTTAGGTGAAGAGTGCCACATGAGCATCGAAATAGGGGAGAGTGGAGAAACACCACTTGAACTGAGAGATAGGCTCTACCAAGAGAAATTACAGCAAGCGCTGAACAGTTTAGAAAACGATCCAAATGTTCAATTTATTGAACGTCGTTTTGCTGCAGAGCTTGATAAAGATAGTGTGCGCCCTATCTAATAATCGAATGGAATGGGGTTGAAAACCCAAAGGTATAACCCCATTAATTGATGCAACACCTCATTAAACCAGAGAGATAAACATGTTTGGTAAAGGCGGTATGGGCAACCTAATGAAGCAAGCCCAGCAAATGCAAGATCGCATGCAAAAGCTTCAAGAAGAAATCGCGAATATGGAAGTAACTGGCGAGTCTGGTGCTGGCCTAGTTAAAGTTACTATCACTGGTAGTCACAGCGTACGTCGTGTTGACATCGATGAAAGTTTGATGGAAGACGACAAAGAAATGCTTGAAGATCTGATCGCTGCGGCGTTCAACGATGCAGCCCGTCGTGTTGAAGAAACTCAAAAAGAGAAAATGGCTTCTGTAACTGGCGGTATGCAACTACCACCAGGTATGAAAATGCCATTCTAATCTGCTGATATTTAATTAAGCGGACTTTTAATGCGTACCAGTCATATGCTGGAGCAATTGATGGAGGCCTTACGTTGTCTACCTGGGGTTGGCCCCAAGTCAGCGCAGCGTATGGCCTTTCATTTGTTACAGCGCGATAGAAAAGGCGGTTTGCAGCTTGCAGATGCGCTTAGTCAGGCAATGACAGAAATAGGTCATTGTACTGAGTGTCGAACCTTCACTGAAGAAGAAGTCTGTCACATTTGTACCAACCCAAAACGCCAAGAAAATGGTCAAATTTGTGTGGTAGAAAGCCCGGCAGACATCGCAGCCGTTGAAGCAACAGGCCAATATTCTGGTCGGTACTTTGTTCTTATGGGGCATTTGTCGCCATTAGATGGTATTGGTCCAAGTGATATTGGATTGGATGTCCTTGATTACCGCTTACGTCGCGGTGATATTACCGAAGTGATTTTGGCGACAAACCCAACAGTTGAAGGTGAAGCCACTGCCCACTACATCGCAGAGCTATGTAAAGAGCACCAAGTTGATGCCAGCCGTATCGCGCATGGTGTGCCTGTCGGTGGGGAGCTAGAGCTTGTTGATGGCACGACGTTGTCACATTCGCTATTAGGTCGACACAGAATTTAATAAAAAGCCGCTGAACTCAGCGGCTTTTTTGATCTTGGGAGTTGGGAACGATTAATCGTTCGATTCTTCACCAAGAAGGTTTTTGTAGATAACCGCACCAAGCACGCCACCCACAATAGGCGCAACCCAGAACAGCCATAGCTGAGAAACCGCCCAGTCACCCACATATACTGCGACTGCCGTGCTACGAGCAGGGTTTACTGACGTATTGGTGACAGGAATGCTGATCAGGTGAATGAGAGTCAAACACAGGCCAATTGCGATAGGTGCAAAGCCTTGTGGCGCACGTTTGTCTGTTGCACCCATAATGACAATCAGGAACATCATCGTCATGACAACTTCAGTCACAAGTGCAGCGATCATCGAGTATTGGCCTGGAGAGTGTTCACCATAACCATTGGCGGCAAAGCCAGAACCCACAACATCAAATCCTGCTTGTCCAGATGCAATAACGTAAAGCACGCCACCTGCGATAAGCCCGCCGATCACCTGTGAGATGATGTAGGGAGCAACGTCTTTTGTCTCAAAACGACCGCCAGCCCAAAGGCCAACTGTCACTGCAGGGTTCAAGTGACAACCTGAAATATGACCGATAGCAAATGCCATCGTCAGAACGGTTAAACCGAATGCCAAAGAAACGCCCAACAGACCAATACCCACTTCAGGGAAACCCGCAGCCAACACCGCGCTACCACAGCCGCCTAACACTAGCCAGAACGTGCCAAAAGCCTCAGCCAAATACTTATTCATGTTCTTTCCTGATCTTTAATTAAATGACCCGCTGAACATAGTCGAGAATTGTCAATAAATTGTGAGGGAGATCGCGCAAAAACCGCAAATGGAACGCTATGTGGCAAGAGTTCTCAAGGGTGAGATAAAAGGCTGAGGGGGGGAGTGCTAAATCTTGAGTTTGCTTTGATTACTGCCTCGGAGAGAAACAACCGAGGTACTAACTTTAAACGTGTGGTCTAGAGTCGCATTACGTCAATTGTTCTAATTCAGTGATGTTGTCGAGTGCTTCTTGATTGGTGTTGCCGCATACAATCGGACACGGTTTAAAATCGTGACAGACTTTAGGGCGTTCAGGCTTACCAAATAGCTTGCACAAATTGTCGTCGTTGAGTTGCACACAACGAACACCTGCAGGTTTGCCCTTGGGCATTCCAGGTATTGGTGAAGAGATACTTGGCGCAATACAGCACGCTCCACATCCTAATCGACAATCCATAATGTAAACCTCTTAAAAATTAAGGGGGCAATTATGGTCATTTTGACGTGGATTGGAAGAGTGAAGAAAGAAAAAAATAAAAGGGCGCGCTTAACATTACGCTCCCTTTTTGGTTTTTTGCTTTTAAATCATCGTGATTATTTTAAGAAACGGTTATAAACAAACAACAGAATAAATGCGCCTAGTGTTGCGGTAATGATACTACCAATGTTGACGCCAGTGGCTCCGCCGAAACCGAGAATGCCGCCAAGGAAGCCACCTACAAATGCCCCTGCAATACCAAGTAACATTGTTGCAATCCAACCGCCCCCATCTTTTCCTGGCATGAGCCATTTAGCAAGTGCGCCGGCGATTAAGCCCAAAATAATCCAAGAAATAATACCCATGAAAACTCCTTAATGCCTTCTTGATCAATTGAGTAATGGAAACTTGTTTAAGGATAGAACAGTAAAACGAAAGTAGTTGAATATCTCCACCGTTATGTGGGAAGGATGCAAGATCTTCTCAAAACTTGAACTTTTGCGTTGAGAAGAGTATAAATCGCCCCCTAAATTCCCTTGGTGAGACCTGAAGTATGAGCACTCCATTTTGGCAAAGTAAATCGTTAGAGCAGATGACAGAAGAGGAATGGGAATCTCTCTGTGATGGTTGTGGCAAATGTTGTTTGCATAAGCTGATGGATGAAGATACTGATGAAATCTACTATACCAATGTGGCTTGTAGTTGGCTGAACAGTAAAACGTGTTCGTGTAAGGATTACCCAAACCGTTTCACTTCGGGTGAAGAGTGCACCAAGCTGACCCGAGAAGACATCGACGATTTTACTTGGCTGCCACACACGTGCGCTTACCGTCTGTTGGCTGAAAAGCAGCCTTTACCAGAATGGCATCCGTTGATTACAGGTTCTAAGTCCGCAATGCATGCGGCAGGGGAAAGTGTCCGTAACAAAGTTGTTTACGAGATTGATGTGGTGGATTGGGAAGACCATATTTTAAATCATCCCAGCCGTCCTTAGTCGAATACAAACAAGCCTTTCATTGATTAAATGAAAGGCTTGTTTGCTATTGGGGCTCCCAACTTTGACGTCTCGCTAACGAAATGCTGCTCAGTTTATTATTTAGTGTTGTAAACTTAGGAGTATGATTTCAACGCTTTACACTTCTATTCCTGATTGTTTTGATCAGGATTGTTCCCTATGAGGTAAACATGACGTTTCATTTCCCCCAGAAACTGCGCCTGACATCTTGGGTGACATTATTCGCACTTGCCGTCATTATGTTCTCCCCAATGGCTGTTCATGCGACTGCCACTGACGATATCCAAGAGCCTTCTGCTGCCGAAATCTCGATTGACAACTTGAACCGAGAGATTGTGGATTTATCCCAAAGCCTCTCGCAAGCGAGTGGCGACGAGCGTGATGCCCTTCAACTGCAACTATTCCAAAATAATGAAGAATTAAGAAGCCAGTTAGCGTCAGCGATTGAACGTGAAACTATCTCTCGCGACAAGCTGATCTTGCTAGTTAAAAAACAAGAACAATACTCTGAGGATGCGACGAACTATCTATCGGAAAAAATAAAGAAAGTCGTCGAGGATTTAAATAAGGCTAAGGATGAAGAGAAGCTTGCTCTTGTTAATGATTATCGAGAGCTACAGCGTTATCTTGATGTTAGCTTCGATTCGAGCTGGCAAAATCTCGCTTGGTTGAAGGAGCTAGGGGCCCAAAACGAGCGCGCAGAAGCGGAACTAAAAGATAAAATTGATAAACGTATGCGCTTACTGTCTGCTTCAATTGAGTACTTGAGTCAGCAAAGTGAGATCATTGGCTCCCAACTTTCGTCTAGCCCAGAGTCGGAAAAAGCGTCGTTGCAACTTAGTCAGCTCATTACTAAACAAAGGCTAAATATTGCGACAGAAAGCTTACGCAACCTGATTTCAATTGGTGATAAAGTCGGTTTAGAAACGTCTGAATACAAACGCCAAATTTTTGAAGTGACGGGTAATATCACCCATGATTTACTGAATACCAAAGTTGTGTGGTCAATACTGAGTCACTGGTCCAACTCGGCACTGGATTGGTTTGCCGAGAATGCACCGCAGCATATCTTCCAGTTGTTTGTTTTTGCGCTGATTTTATTGATCGCTCGCGGACTGGCTAAGTTAACTCGCAAAGTCGTCCGTAAAGCAGTTGCATCGAAAAACTTAAAACTTTCCCACTTGATGCAGGACTTCTTTATCTCGATGTCCGGCAAATTCGTGTGGGTGATCGGTATCATGGTGGGCTTATCTCAGCTTGGTTTGAACCTAGCGCCAATCCTAACCGGTTTCGGTATTGCTGGTGTGATTATTGGTTTCGCGTTGCAAGACACGTTATCCAACTTCGCGGCGGGTATGATGCTGCTTATTTATCGCCCATTTGATGTTGGTGATTTTGTGTATGCTGGCGGTGTGGATGGCAAGGTAAGCCATATGAGTTTGGTGAATACCACAATCCGTACGTTTGATAACCAAATTATTATTGTGCCTAACAGCAAAATCTGGGGAGATGTTATTAAGAACGTCACGCATGAACGCATTCGCCGCGTGGATATGGTGTTTGGCATTGGCTATGCGGATGACCTCTTAAAAGCGGAGTCAGTATTGTCTGATATCATTACCTCTCACCCTTCGGTACTTCGCACTCCAGAGCCAATGATCAAAGTTCATACATTAAATACGTCTTCTGTAGATTTTATTGTGCGTCCTTGGGTAAAAACGGATGATTACTGGGATGTATACTGGGATGTGACAAAAGAGGTGAAACTACGCTTCGACCGAGAAGGTATTTCGATTCCTTTCCCACAACAAGATGTGCATTTGCATATGGTGGAGAAGCAAGACGCTTAATCACAGGTCCCAACTAGTGAAAGGCACTCTAGATAGAGTGCCTTTTTTGATCTTCGGTTAGCGCTATAGTTACAGTTCGTTAAAGAACACCTGTTTAGGCTCGCATTCTAACAAGTTGTCGATCTGGCTAATCAAAAGAGCAAAGTGTTCTGTTTTACCATGAAGCTCAAATGCTTGTTGGTTTTTAAATTGCTCCTGAAAAACGAAGTGGCATGTATTGTCTTTATCTTGGAACAATTGATAACGAACGCAACCTTCTTCATTGCGAGTAGGTTCAAGCGCTCGGGTAAGTACCTCTTTCAACTCTTGTTCTTTTCCCGGTTGTGCATGAAAGGTAGCCGTCAAGTGAATCATAATGTTTACTCTTTTTGTTATAGGTAACGCCCTTGGCGTTGCAGGAACTCAATTTTGTAACCATCAGGGTCGGTTACAAAAAAGAACGTTGCTAAATGCTTTTGTTGATGGTCAAAGGCTTTGATGTCACCAGTTTCAATGCCGAGAGATTTAATGCGTTTGTGGGCTTGTTCAATGTCCTCCACGCTGACGGCAAGGTGGCCGTAGCCTGAGCCGTGAGTGTAGGGCTCACTTTGATCGTGATTGTGCGTCAGTTCCAATTCAAAGCCAGTTTCTTGGTTGGCTAGATAGGTTAGAGAAAAGCCATCAAAGATGTATTGATCAGCGACTTCTAGTTCAAGTACGTCACAGTAAAATTGTAGAGAGCGGTCCAGATCACTTACTCGGATCATGGTGTGAATCATTTTTGTCATGGGTACTCCTTGATAGTCCGCATAGGTTAGCGATTTCAAAAGGAGTCTGGGTAGTACTCTAGTACGACAAATTAGAAGATGTTCAAGGGTTTATAATACGGATGCATAGCCTAGGATGGTTATTGCTCGGTTGGTTGCTATTAACTGTTAAGTTGCGCAAGTGCTTGACGAGTGGTCTCTTGAGGTTGGCGAGCGTACGTGAGGCAAGCGCATCGAATTAAGGAGGCAAAGTTGTTCACTTCACCATTGTATTCGAGTGCTTCTTGATAAACAGTGCTTATGAATTTAGGAACCGTCATGTTTTGAGCACTAGCGATTTCCTCAAGAATTGTCCAAAAGCTCGCTTCAAGTTTTACACTGGTCGCGTGACCATCAATACGGATAGAGCGGGTGATGAACTGATAGTTGTCTTGGGGTTGCTTAGTAAAGATTTCGCACATTTTCTTTATTCATATAATTAAAGACCCATAATTATTGTGGTGTACGATTTAAAACGTCAACTGTTTTCATGCATAAAAAAACGCTCCCTTGCGAGAGCGTTGAAACATCACGAGTTGTGAAGTAAGTGCAAGTTGATTATTTAATTTGTTGCTTCAAGTACTCGCCTAGTTGCGAGTGGTGCATGATTTTTGATACCGGAAAGATAGTTTCTGCAGGTCCCCAAGCAAATACGTTGACAGGAGTATGCGTATGAGTACCCGTCCCCCATACTGTGTTTTGCTTTGTTGCATGCTCACGCGCTAGCAAGTTGCCACGGTCGTTGTAAGGAAAGAAAGCATCAAAGTCATTGATTGTCGGTACGTTCTCTTCGCTTAAGTATTTGTGTCCAGCGAGTCGGTATGGATTTGGTTTACTTGCTAATACGCGTTCTGCTTGCTCAGGCGTAATCGAAAAATCGCTATTTGCGTTCACGACTTCCGCAAACTTCTCTGGAGTTTGCTCTTTCTTATCAAGCGCTTGGAATTCACTGATCATGCCGTAGTAACTTTTCTTTTGGTTGTATAGGCCATCGAGGATCTCGAACTGACCAAAGTTGAAGTTTGGCGCGTAATCCTGATTTTTGAATGCTTCGCCGTCGCGTTTTTGTGGTTTAGGCAAGTTTGCTGATGAGTAGCTAAAGCCAAAAGAGCCGGTTTCGTGGTCTGCAGTAACAATGATCAGGGTGTCATCACGGCCTTTTGCCCACTCATAAACTGAGTTTACCGCTTCATCGAATTTAAGCATTTCATGCAGCATCGTACCTGCATCGTTACTGTGGCCAGCCCAGTCAATTTGGCCGCCTTCAACCATCAAGAAAAAACCGTCTTTGTCTTTTGAAAGAATGTCGATTGCTTTGGTGGTCATTTCTTTCAGCGATGGCTGCGTGCGTTTTGGATCGTTTTTGCTTTGACTGTAGGCAATACCATCGTTCATGCCCGAGTAAGCAAAAAGTCCAAGTAATTTGTCACCTTTAGCTTGTGTGAGCATATCGCGGCTGAAAGCTAAGCTATAGCCTTGGTCTTGCGCTTCGGCAAGCAAGTTGCGTTCGTCTTTGCGTTTCGATTTTAGGTAGACATTACCTTGAGTGAGCTTTTCAAGTTGCTCGTATGTCTCTCCCTTGTCGTTTGTCGACTTTGGAATCCAATGACGAAGTCCCCCAGACATCATCACGTCTACGCCTGTTTCGAGCATATCCGCCGCAATACTGTTTTCTAGGGAGCGATGTGGTTGATGAGCGGCAAATGCTGCTGGCGTTGCGTGGGTCATACGCGTATCAGAGACGAGCCCTGTTGCTTTACCTTTACTTTTGGCTTTTTCCAAAATAGTTTCGACATGGTTGCCTTGGCTATCAATGCCAATGACTTCAGAAGCGGTAGGGATTCCTGTCGCTAGCATCGTAGCTGAGCACGCAGAGTCGACGACAATTGCGTCTTCTGGATTGGTCAGTGATGATCCAATCACACCTTCTTGAGCGAGTTTGTATAACGCTGTGCTTTCGCCTTTGTAAACCGAGTTAGGTGCGTGTTTTGCGTAGGTCTCGAGTAAACCAACTTGTTGAGGACCCATGCCGTCGCCGATCATCAAAATGACGTTTTTGATTTCAGCTGAGAGTGCGTTGAAAGAGAGGGTAGATGCAGCCACTGCCGTAACGATTGGAGATACTAAGCGCTTCATTATATTTTCCTTGTTTATTGAAAGCGCAGGCATTAAAGCAATGATTTATGAAGGTTTTGTGTCGGTAATAAAAGTTTAACCAAATTGTCGTTTTTGTTTGGTTTTGCAGAAAAAATGAGTCGCTCTCTAACGTTCGTTAGTTTGGAAAGAAGAAAGCCCACAAACGTGGGCTTGGATTACGCTTAGGAGTTGAAAGCATGGACTAAAGTTATCCATTCAGTGCCTTCACAAGAAACCTAGTTTAGGGAGCAATAAACGAGCATGTATTATCGGGCCACAAGAGCGGTCGAATTCACTTACGTTTGCATCATATCGTTCTTTGGCTTATTAAATTATGGGCTGCAGTAAGTGTTTGGTTCAAATAGGATTTGTTGTCGTGACGATTATCAGACTGGTTATCAGACTAATGCCAGTATGATGCCACCAACGGTAAGTGCCGCAGACAGGTATTGACCCGCAGAATATGAGCCATCCTCTTCTTTCTCGATTTTATCGGGGTGATCCATGCCAAGCGCACCATGCGTGAAAGATTCGACCTTTTCACCAACAGATTTATCTTCTGCTTCTATTTTCTTGCTGTCGTGCTCGATTTGTTGCAGAGCGGCAAGTAGCGCTTTGCCTTCGGTCGAAAGCGTCACCTTATTGTGTTCGACTTTCAGCGGCGAAGCACTAGTTTCTTCTTGTGCAATACTTGCTTGTTTAGAGGCGACAGATTGTTTGGCATAGCTATTAACAGAAGTGCTTCCTACTGGATTCATCGAATACTCCTTGGAACATCGACACTCGGTCACTGAGTGCGGGTAAAAAGCAGTTATATTTTTATCGGCGGCAAAGTTTATTTCTGAAGCTATTTGGATAAAAACAGG
The DNA here is from genome assembly GCF_033339895.1 of Vibrio sp. 1751. Classification (NCBI taxonomy): domain Bacteria; kingdom Pseudomonadati; phylum Pseudomonadota; class Gammaproteobacteria; order Vibrionales; family Vibrionaceae; genus Vibrio; species Vibrio sp. 1751. The sequence goes on along the minus strand of NZ_JAWOVM010000027.1, from coordinate 5,458 downwards.
TCTGCTTTTGCCGCTTCTAGTTTCTATTGGTGATCTTTAGCAAAAAATAGACCAGCAGGAAGCAGACCCTTGTCACTCTATGAACTCGGAGCGGTGTGATGATGCAACGCAACGACAAGGTAGTAACTTAAATTGAAGACCAGCTACTTACATTGAAGATCGTTATTGCGTTTAGTTAGATGTTGATATGCCGCCATGCGGTGAGCATCTTGTACATACCGTACTGGTGGTGCGAGAACCTCTAACTGATAGTCTGTATTATCAGAAAGCACGTTATCTGTTGGGCTAATTACAACCACTTTTAAGCTCGGGTTGCGGCTTAAGATTGATGCTGCCGTACCCAACCCTTGCTCGGTGTGAAACTTGCCTGCAACATGGACAACCTGAGCGCCTGGGTTGTCGTCTAGGTAGCTAACGATAGATTCCGCCATAGTTTCATCCCAAGTAACTTGAGCTGCAAACTGTTTTTCCGTCTGCTCTGGCTTACCGTGATGCATGGATGCCATGAACTTTTCTTTGTACGGACTACTACCAGTGTTGATGGCTTGTGCAATGAACATCCGCTGATCATCATCGAGCTTGTTAATGTAATCTAGCCCTTGTCGACCAATGCATCGAACAATGCTCTTTGGTGCATTTGCTGCAATGACCGGGAGATTTTTCTGCTTAGCAAACTCCACGAGAGGGCGATAGTCGCTTTCATAATTGGGCCAAGCGTTGGCTTGTTTCATTAAGTACTGTTCGCCGATCTCCCCACGTAGGTAAGCGTCAACAACAGGTTGTTTGTCGCGGGTAAATTGTTCCATAGATAACGCGAGTGAGCGGTTGTAGGACGTAAGTTGTTTGAGCATATCGGTTTGAAAGCGATGAACGCCGGCGTGTGTGTGCCATTCACCAATAAGAATGACATCTGCTTGTTGCAGCTCAATTGGCAGTTTGCTTAGAGCGATGTGCTCGCCAGAAGGGGTGTATAGTTGGTAGTCGTAAAAACTAGTGACTTCCGCTGAGGTTGCGTGAGAGTTGGTGTGCGTATATGAAGAGCAACCAGTAAGTAAGCCTGCAAAGAGCAAGCTCAAAGTAGAAAAGCGCATTGAAAAGCCTCCAAAAATGTCCGGATGATATTAATGGAGGCTGAGCAATGAATCAATATAAATGATAACTATTTGCGTTTGTTGTTTTTTTTGACTTATTAATTGAGTGTTTTTTTGCGATATACACGCAACATAAAATCAGCCTCACATTGGAAAAGTGTAGCGGATTTCAACTCTTCACGAAGAGCATCGGTTGCTTTCCATGCGAATGGCGTCATTTGCAATAAATCGATTGCGGCTCCGTTTTTCAAGTCCATAACATAGTTAAGATGCTGCTGGTGCTCTAATTCAAACCCTTCAATATGTTCTGGTTCTTCATTGTGAAGACGAACTTCTTGATAAATGCGCTCACGCAGTTGGTATAAGTGGCGGCTAGCAGGAGTAACCGTGACAACAACGCCGTCGTTTTTTACAACGCGCTGCAGCTCCTCAGCTTTACACGGGGCATAAATGCGCAAAATGGCATCTAAGGATTCATTTGCGAAGGGAAGTCGGTGACTAGAAGCCACACTAAAGTTGCAGTGCGTGTAACGCTTCGCCGCGTAACGAATGGCAACTTTGGAAATGTCTAAGCCATAAATCGTGGCATGGTTCGCTTGTGTTTCTATCGTCTTTTGTACTTGATCTGTGTAGTAACCTTCACCACAACCAATATCTAATAATTGATGGGTGCTCCCCTCAGTGTATGTTGCACACAGCTGCGCCACTTCTTGGCGCATTGGGTTGTAGTAATCTCCTTCGAGGAATCGACGACGAGCTTGCATCATCTCTTTGTTGTCACCAGGATCTTTAGAACGTTTGTGATGCGCTGGCATCAAGTTAACGTAGCCTTCTTTTGCTAAGTCAAACTGATGATTGTTTTCGCACTTAAACGTTTTTTCATTTAACGCTAGAGCTTGGTGGCATAGAGGGCATTGATAGTTCATGACGATCTCGAACAGAAAGTAGGGCGGCAAATTCTATCAAAAAGCATGGTCTCAAGTGAAACAAAAAGAGCCGACTGGGTCGGCTCTTATTAAGTATTAGTGGAAGAAGTCGACTTGCTCTTTCAAGTTTCGTGCTTGTTGTTGAAGTTCAATGGCACTTTGCGAGGTTTTTGCGCTCGTGTTGCGGCTTTCTCGGTTAAGTTCACTGATAGAATGGGCATTTGCTGCAATTTCTTGTGAAACTTGAGCTTGTTCTTCTGAAGTCGCTGCAATGGCGTCGGCTTGAGAGGCTATCGACTGCACTTGTACTGCGATGGCTTCTAATGCTGTGCCCGCGTCTTGTGCTTTGTCCAAGACCTGGTTTGCACTGCGTTGGCTGTCTGTCATCATATTAACTGCATTATGAGTCGACCCTTTTAGTTTCTCGATAATTTCCACGACATCCTGAACTGAGCTTTGGGTTCGGTGCGCAAGTGTGCGCACTTCATCTGCTACAACTGCGAAGCCACGGCCTTGCTCACCTGCTCGTGCTGCTTCAATGGCGGCATTCAAGGCAAGTAAATTGGTTTGCTCAGCAATTTCATCAATCATTTTAGTGACGGTTTGAATACTCTCGCTATCGCGATTTACTTGCTCGATAGCCGTTGCTGATTGATCCAATTGATCGTTAAGTTGAGCAACGTCGATACATACGCCTTCAACAATCGCGAGACCAGATTGACTATCAGTATTTGCTGAGCGTACGTTTTCCGCAATGCTTTCGACTTGTTGTGCGACAGATTGAGCGGAAGAGGCCATTTCTTCAATCGCTATCACAACTTGCTCGACTTCTTGTTGTTGTCGGTCGGCTTGGGTCAAATTGCTATGTGCATCGTTGGCAACGCTGGTGGAGTTGCTCTCCACTAAGTCGCTTGTTGAACGGATCTTACCAACGAGTTCATTGAGCTGACTTGCCATACTGGCGACACCCGAGCTCAGGTTCGTAATTTCATTCTTTGATGCTTTACGAGACGCTGGAATGTTCAAGCTGACTTCGCCGCCCGCTAAGCGAGTCATGTATGAGTTTAGAGTCGTGAGAGGTTGTAAGCTGCGATTCAAGAAAAGCGTCAGTACAACAAAAGTAATGATTGCCGCTACCGAAGAAATGATGGCAATGAGTGTGAGAAGCGTGTCGCTACCTTTTGTAACTTCTTTGATAAACGTACCGCCTAGCAGTTTCCAATTCCAACCTGGAACCTCTGTGTAGACAAGATACTTTTCGCCTACGTTACCTTGGTACTCGAAAGGGTAGCGAATTAATCCACTAGATTGTTCGAAAATCTGACCAAAAGGCTTGTGACCATTGTAGTCGGCGACTTCTAGTATTGACGAATCTGAGCCGCTTTTTGCTGGATGAAGTAGGTATTTACCAAGATTGTTGTCGTCGTTATCAACGATAATGGTGTAACCAGTGTCGCCCCATTTTATCTCTTCGAGTGCATCGAATAAGGTTTGTGTCGCTTGGTCTACTGGTAAGCCAATAAACGATAGGCCTGCTACCTTTCCTGTCGCATCTTTGATTGGGGCATAGTAGGTAATGTAGCGCTCGCCATACAATTTAATTTGAGCGTAATACGGTTGTCCTGCTTTAAGTTGCTGATAACCAGGATGGTTGATGCCTAGCGTGGTTCCGACCGCTCGCTGACCTTGTGGATCTTTTAGGGAGGTGGACACCCGAATAAAGTCGTCACCCAATGGTGCGAATAGCGTTGCTATAGCGCCGGTATCACGTGTGAAACTGTCGACCAACTTGGTGTCATTAATTAAGCTTTCACTGTATTGAGTGATGTTTGGTACTTCATGTCCCATGAAGTCAACCGTGTAATTTTCGACATAGACACCGGCAAGGTAGCCATTGCGAAAAGTAGATTCGAGGACTTTAGCGGTGTGCAGGTAAGCATCGAATTGGCCAGCAATGGTTTTTGCCATTGATTCTACTTTAGATTGGTGTTCTTTCAGTGTGCTTTCCAATAGAACATCGGAAGCGTTGCGGTAAACAAGCGCTGCAATACTGCTGAAAGCAATGAATAGACACAAAGTGATCACCAGTTTCAACTGGAATCCGACACTTTGATTTCGGTATCTCTCTAACATAGACTAATTCCTGATATTTTTATTATTTATGAGTTTTGTGTCGGTATGCTATCGGTTTATATGATCAATTTTTTTGATATTTATTAATGAAACCGTCAAAAGTGACCAGTAACCAATAAGTTAGTAAAGATGGGACCATCTAAGCAGAGCTTTTATTACAAAAAAAGCCGGGTATCCCCGGCCTTTATATGGTGATTCTTACTGCGCTGAAATGACAGTGACAAGTTCATGTGTCTCACCTGGTTGGAGCGTTTGACCTTGCTCAATACTTGGTGCATGAACAGCAGACTCCACACACAACATGGTTTGATAACCATCGTCAGCCATGTCACCCATGCTTTGCGCACCTTCTGCCCAAGGGTTCCATAATACTGCTGAGTTGTGGCCTTGGTTGTGTACGCTTAGCGTACGATCCAATACCGGGTCTTTTACCAAAATTTTCGCTTCTGGTTGCGTGTAAACGCGATCAATGGTGTCAGTTAGTTGTAGAACATTACCACCTTGGCATACCGCATCCGCTTTCAAGCTATCAATGTACTCGGCACCCATGCCTGTCGTTTGTGCTTGCTTAATGTCTCCAACGTTTAGGTAAGTATGTAATGCGCCAGAGAAGGTCCAAGCCTCGTCATCAATGTTCATGACTTTGAGCGTCACTTTTAGCTCATCGCCCACTTCAATCACCAAACGAGCGTCAAACATATGGGGCCAAATATCGTGGATTTCTTCTGTCGGGAACAGAGCAAGTTCAACAATCACACCGTTATGGTTCTCACGATGTTCAACCAACTCCCATTCTGCGGTGCGGGCAAAGCCGTGAGCTGGAGCAGCAATACGCCCAAACCAAGGCCAACAAACCGGAATACCACCGCGAAGAGCAGCTTTACCATCGAAGACAGCTTTTTCGCTCATCCAGATCAGATCTTCTTGACCTTTAGGCGTGAACGACACGACATGACCACCGTGTAGCGAGATGCCTGCCGTTGCTTTGTCATGAATCACGCGGACGATTTTTATCTGATCAACTTCAACGATAGTGACGTTATCAGATAGCACCGTTAGGGCTGGGAGAGTTTTTAAATCCATGTGTAGTTTCCTATCGCTGGGGAGAGCTTTTAGACGCGCTTCGCACATTAAATGCAACATCGAGCCTGTATTCTCTCAAATTCCAGATACAAAAAAGGCGACTCTAGAGCCGCCTTTTCTTTAACGAAGTTATTCGCTAATTGCTAACTTTCTAATTACTTAGAGATGTGAGCGATTAGGTCTAGAACTTTGTTTGAGTAACCGATTTCGTTGTCGTACCAAGAT